>CACZOP010000212.1 GCA_902782845.1 Oscillospiraceae bacterium
ACCATGGAGCCGGTGTACGTTGCGAAGAACCCGCATGAAAAAGCCATGCAGCGGGCGCTGATGCGGTATTTCGCGCCGGAAAATCAGTCGTTGGTCAAAGAAGCGCTGCTTAAGACCCGTCGGTTCGATCTGATCGGCAGCGGACCGCAGTGTCTTGTTCGCGGCAGCGCCGGCGGTATGCCTGCGCCCCGGCGGCAAAACGGTAAACAGCAAAACCGACGGAACGACCTCAGCAAAGCGGGCGGAACAAAGAATATGAAACGGGAGAAAAATCAGTATGGCGGCAACCGGAAGAAAAAAGGCTAAGAACAGCTTAAAAGCATGGATCCTCATCGCGGTTTTTGTGGTTGCGGCAGCGGTGGCGCTTCTGCTGTTTCTGCCGAGCGGCAGCCACAAACCGTTGGATACCTATCCGCTGGCCGTTCATTTCGTTGACGTGGGGCAGGGCGACGGGATCGTTGTCCGCTGCGGCGACACAACCGTTGTGATCGACGGCGGCGACCCCGACAAATCGGACCGCGTGATTTCGTTGCTGAAGGAAAACGGCGTGCAGATCGTGGATTGTTATATCGCCACCCACCCGCATGCGGACCATATCGGCGCCGCTGCGGATATCATTTCCGGTTTTTTTGTAAAGAGCGTGATGATGACGCAGTTCAGCGAGCTGAATATGCCCACCTCCGTCCCGTATGAAAAAATGATGGAGGCGATCCGGGAAAAAAAGAGCGAGATCATCTATGCCGCCGGCGGCGATTCCTTTGATTTCGGGCAGCTGCATCTCGACGTGTTTGCGCCGTTGAGCGAAACCAGCGATTACAACGATATGTCGCTGGTGATCAAGCTTACCTATAAAGGCGTATCGTTCCTGTTTACGGGAGACGCCGGGACCGCGGTGGAAAATCAGATGATGGGCGCGCAGTACGATCTTCACGCCACAGTGTTGAAGGTTGGGCATCACGGCAGCAATTCCTCCACCGGAGACGTGTTCCTTCAAAAAGTCGATCCGTCTGTCGCGGTCATTTCCTGCGGATATCAGAATGATTACGGCCATCCCGACGCGGAGGTACTTCAGCGTCTTGATAAAGAAAACGTGACGGTTTACCGTACCGACGGACAGGGAACCGTTTCGCTCTATTCCGACGGCAGACGCATCATCACGGAGAACGTGCCGGATCAATGATTTGCGTATGCACGAAAGAATTAACAAAAAAATGCGGCAGCCTGATTCGGCTGTCGCGGTTTTTATACTGGGATTATCGGTTGAAAACGTTACTTTGAGGGATGCGGCATATACGAATAAAGGACCGTTGCCGTGTTGCTTATGGGCATCGTCTGCAGAATGATGTGCCCGGGGCCGGTGATCACGGTGTTGAATAAGCCTTCTCCGCCGAACAATACGTTCTTCACACCTTTCACGGAGCGTACCTCCATGCTGCAGGTACCGTCCATTGCGGCGAGATATCCGGTGTCCACGATCTTGCTCACGCCCGCGGGCAGATCGTACTCCACGGCGGAACCGTCGACCTCAAGGAACACAAGCCCCTGTCCCGTGTACTGCTGCATCATGAAGCCTTCGCCGCCGAACAAACCGCCGCCTACGCGTTTCTGGAAATAAACCGAGGTCTGAATGTTGCCGTAGCTTGCAAGGAACGCACCCTTTTGCGCGATCACCGTCTTCTGCGGTGTGACCTCAACGGCTTTGATAGAGCCCGGGAACGAAGACGCAAAAGCGATCTCGCCGGGTTTGCGCGCGACATAGCGGTTCTTGAACATTTTTTCGCCGGTCATCATTCTGCCGAGCATTTTTCCCATGCCGCCGCCCTCGGTCACCATTTCGAAGCCGTCGTCCATCCACGACATGGAGCCGCTCTCGCACATCATTTCCTCTCCGGTGTTCAAATAGCAGGTAACAACCGGAAGATTTCCGCCAGTGATCTGGTATTGCATAACAGTTTCTCCTTCTCTTGTTTATTTACAGCGATTTGCCGGCGTTCCAGGCTTTGCCGGCAAACGCGCCGATTACGTTATATGCGTTGTTGAAGGGATCGAAGCAGAGCGGCGCCACCTTTGAAACGTCCACCTTGCCGTCGGTCATAGCGGTTTCGTCCACGCTCACGTTCACGATTTCGCCTCTGAGGATTCCGGTTTCTTTGTCGTAACCGATCATTTTGCATTCCATGCAAACCGCAAGCTCGTTGATGATCGGCGCGTTGACACGGCTGCTTTTCGTTTCGCTAAACCCCGCGCGGCTGAATTTGTCGGCGGTTTTATTCCCGCTTACGATGCCGACAAAATCACATCCCGCGATATGCGCCGCATCGGCCATGCTGATCGTAAAAGCGCCGGCGCGTTCGATGTTTTTCGTGGTTTTGTGCCCGGGGGATATGCATACCGAAATCTCTTTTTCTCCGCTGATCCCGCCCCATGCGGCGTTCATGGCGTTCGGCACGCCGTTTTCATCATAAGCGGCTATGATCCATACCGGCTGTGGATAACTGAGAGGCTTCGCTCCGAAATCGATTCTGCTCATTTGGTTTTCTTCCTTTCGGGTTGATAGGTGATTGAAAAAGAAAAATCGGCATTTGCATCTCTGCTCATGCCGATTCCTGGCAGAGGAATAGGGATTCGAACCCCAACAGGCAGAGTCAGAGTCTGCAGTGCTAACCGTTACACTATTCCTCTATGTCCTTCATTTCTTCGGAACGGTTGCTATTATAATACAAGCGATAGATTTTGTCAAGCATTTTTTTGTTTTTGCTTTACTTTTACGATTTATTGTGTTAAAATACAAAAGCGATTACAATGTAAAGGAGCATTTTTGAGTTGGAAAGCCGGATCAAGGATGAAAACACGGATTTTTTGTTTGATTGCATATTAAAGCTGGAAACGCCGGAGGAATGCTATGCGTTTTTCGAGGATCTCTGCACCGTGCAGGAGATCAAGGCATTGGCGCAGCGTATCGTGGTGGCGAAAATGCTGTCCGATAAAAAAGTTTATAACGAGATCGTCGCAAAAACCGGCGCTTCCACCGCCACCATCAGCCGTGTGAACCGTTCGCTTGCCTACGGCGCCGGCGGCTACGACAAAGTGTTCCGGGATTAACGTATGTCTTACGGACAGGATTTTTCAGACGTATACGACCGTTTTACAGGCAACGCCGATTACGCGGCCCGTGCCGCCTATCAGCTCGGTCTGCTGAGGGAATATGGGATCGGGGACGGGATCCTGCTCGATCTTGCCTGCGGAACGGGAACGCTGTCGGAATACTATCTGAACGCCGGATTCGATGTGATCGACGTGGATCGTTCCGCCGATATGCTGATGCGCGCGCGGGAAAAGCTCGGTCGTTTCGGCGGCCGCGTTCTGTTCCTGCAGCAGGATATGACCGCGCTTGATCTCTACGGTACGGTGCGCGCCGCAGTCTGTTCGCTCGACGCGATGAATCATCTTCTGTGCGAGGAGGAGCTGCTGTCCGCCTTTCGCCGTGTTTCTCTGTTTACAGAGCCCGGCGGCGTCTTTTTGTTTGATATGAATACCGCGTATAAGCATCTTCATGTGCTGGGCAACAATACGTTTGTTTATGAGGACGAAACGGCGTTTTTGGTTTGGCAGAACGAAACGGATCCCGAAACGCTGACCGTCAATATGGCGCTGGATATTTTTCAGCTGCAGCCGGACGGGTCGTACCTCCGCAGTATGGACGAGATCACAGAACGGGCGTATTCCGTGCAGTCCGTAAAATCGCTTTTGCAGCAAGCCGGATTTTCAGACGTAAAAGTATACGGTGACATCAAAACGTCGCCGCCGGCAGAGGATGAGGAACGGATTTGTTACCTCGCAATAAAATAGAAAAACCGGTATCGTTTGATACGACGGGATGAGGGAGTATAAATGGGAAAACTGGATCGTTATATCTCAACCGACGGCACAGTGGTGATTCTGGCGGAAAACGGATCGGATATCGCTGAAGCCGCCCGGCAGATCCACAATACGTCAAAAACGTGTACCGCAGCTCTGGGAAGATTGCTGATCGGTACTTCTTTGATGGGATATATGCTGAAAAACGACGAGGACAGCGTGACCGTCCGCATGAACGGCTCCGGTCCGATCGGGTCCTTGATCGCCGCCTCCGACGCCGGCGGCAACGTGCGGGGATATGTAATGAATCCCGATGCGGAGCTGCCGAACAAACCCAACGGAAAGCTCGACGTGGGCGGCGTCGTCGGAACAGAAGGCACTGTTACCGTCATCAAGGATCTCGGCGCGCCGGAACCCACGGTTGGTCAGGTCCCCATTTTTTCGGGAGAGATCGCCGAGGATCTGACCTCATATTTTGCCGTCAGCGAACAGATCCCCACGGTCTGCGCCCTCGGCGTACTGCTGAAAAAAGATCATTCGGTTGCCTGCGCAGGCGGTTTTCTGATCCAGCTTCTGCCGACGGCGGACGATACCGTTATCGAGAAAGTGGAAAACGGCTTGAAGGGATTACCGTCTGTAACCGAGATGCTGCGGCAGGGCTTATCTTTGCGTGAGATCTGTGAAAAAGCATTGCCCGCTTTTACGCTTGAGCTTCTGGATGAGGGCGAGCCCGAATATCGCTGCAACTGCAGCCGGCAGCGGGTAGAACGCGCGCTTCTGAGCACCGGCAGAGATTCGCTCCGGGAGCTGACCGCGGATGAAGTAACGGAGGTCAGGTGCCATTTTTGTCCTGCCGTATATCGTTTTTCATCAGAAGAGATCCGCTCGATACTGGAAAAGGCGCAGGCGTGATCCTCCGGCTTTTTGTGCGGCGCGTTATTCGGAAAATCAAAAAGTATCAAAAAAAACACTTGCGTGCCGTCGGGATTTCGTTTATAATATAAAATACCGCATTTGTATACAAAGATAATTGAGCAGAAAAGAAAGAACTGATAAAGATGTTAAAACTATTCGGTCGCCGCAGCACAATACTGATGTTTATCGTTATATTTGTATTATGCTTTTCCGTTGCGTTTTATATTTTTCTTCGCCTGCGTCTCCGCACCAGGGAATCGGAGCTTGCGGAGCTTCAGGCGCAGATTGCCGAAGTGCAGATGGATAACGACAACATCAATTATCTCATCAACGAAGCCGACGCGGATGAGCTTTACGAGCACCTGGCGCGGGAGCGCGGCTATGTATACCCGGACGAAAAAGTCTACTACGACGTAACGCCCGGTAAGTGAGCATATATTGGAAAAAAGAAAGGCCAGAGGTCCGTTGCTGGAATAAGCTGAATGAGAGAAATATCTGTTTCCGAGGTAAAAAACATCGTTGCGAAAGCGTTTGTTGATGCGAATCTCTATCTGCCGCAATCGCTTAAAGAACGGATCGGAGAATGTGCAAAAAAAGAAACCGGCGTTGTAGCCCGAAGCATGTTCTGCGATATGCTATCCAATCTGGACGCCGCCGACGCCCTGCAGATCCCGATTTGTCAGGATTGCGGAATGGCGGTCGTTTTTTTGGAGATCGGGCAGGAGATCCACTTCAAAGACGGCGATTTGTATGAAGCGGTGAACGAGGGCGTCCGCTCCGGCTATGAGAAAGGCTATTTAAGGAAATCCGTGGTGGCGGATCCGCTCCGCCGCGTCAACACGGGGGATAACGCCCCTGCCGTGATCCATACGTCGATCGTCCCCGGCGACCGACTACGGATCACCGTAGCCCCCAAGGGATTCGGTAGTGAGAACATGAGTCGGATCCGGATGATGAATCCTTCCGCATCAAAGGAAGAGATCGTAGATTTTGTCGTCGATACGGTAAAACGTGCGGGCGCGAAGCCCTGTCCGCCGTTGGTGCTCGGCGTGGGAATCGGCGGCGATTTTGAGTATTGCGCGCTGCTGGCGAAAAAAGCGCTGTGCAGAGACGTGTCCGTCCGGAATCCGGATCCGTTTTACGCCGAAATGGAGCGTGAGATGCTGCAAAGGGTCAACGGGCTTGGGCTCGGACCGCAGGGGTTTTCCGGCGATACTACGGCGCTCGCGGTTCAGATCGAAGCGTTTCCCACCCATATCGCGGGTTTGCCGGTGGCGGTGAACGTTGGTTGTCATGTTACCCGCCATAAGACGATATCTTATTGAATTTGCTTAAAACAAAGCATGGATCAAAAATATTTTTTATTAAAATAACACAAACCTATTTACATTTTCAAACCCGTGTGCTATAATAAAACCGAAAACAAAAGGAAAGGCAGGTGCTGTTGGAATTCCAATTCGGCATCTGCCATTTTGTTTAATTTATCCAGAAGGGGATGTAAGTATGAACATTACGGTAATCGGCAGAAAATGCACGCCCAGAGATTCTTTTAAGGAGCGCGCGCAGAAAAAGCTCGCGAAGCTCGACAAGTTCTTTGACGATGAAGCCTCTGCAAAAGTGACCGCCACCGTAGAAAAAAATTCCCAGACTGTGGAAATCACGGTCAATCACAACGGAAACCTTTATCGCGCCCAGAACAAGGGGTTTGAACTGAACGAAGCCCTTGACGGCTGCGTGGATCTTCTGATCCGCCAGATCCGCAAGAATAAAACGAGGCTTGAAAAAAGGCTGCGTTCCGGCGCGTTCGATTCTGCGCCTGAAGCGGAAGAGGCTGTGGAGGAAGAAAAGGATTATGAAGTTGTCCGTGTGAAGACGATCCCGCTCAAACCGCAGTCGGTGGAGGAAGCGATCCTGCAGATGAATATGCTCGGACATAAATTCTATATGTTCAAAAACGCCGCGGACGATTCCGTTGCGTTGGTGTATTCGAGAGACGACGGCGGATACGGTTTGATCACGCCTGAAGAAGAATAATAAATTATTGTATAAGAATTCCAAAAAAAGCTTGACAAATTCTTATAAAGTAATTAAAATATTTTAACATACGGGGCTACGGAACCAGCGTTCCGTAGCCTTTTTCGATAATGAAGACTATGTTTTTCGGATCACCTTGGATAACAGGGAGGAACAGCCATGGATACAGTAAGCAAGTATTTCGGTTCGGAAGTGTTCAACGATACGGTAATGAGAGAGCGTCTGCCGCGGGAGACCTATGATCTTCTGCAGCGGACCATTAAAAACGGGAAGCACCTCGACCTTGGCCTGGCTAACGCCGTTGCCGCCGCAATGAAAGACTGGGCGATCGAAAAAGGCGCCACGCATTTTACACACTGGTTCCAGCCCATGACCGGGATCACCGCCGAAAAGCACGACAGCTTTATTACGCCTGTCGACGGCGGGAAGGTGATGATGGAGTTTTCCGGAAAGGAACTGATTCAGGGAGAACCGGATGCTTCTTCTTTCCCTTCCGGCGGTCTGCGCGCCACGTTTGAGGCCCGCGGATATACGGCATGGGACGCGACCTCCTACGCTTTTATCAAAGACGGAACGCTCTGCATCCCCACGGCTTTTTGTTCCTTCGGCGGTCACGCGCTCGATAAAAAAACGCCCCTTCTCCGTTCCATGGAGGCGCTGGCAAAACAGTCGCTTCGTGTGGTAAAACTCTTCGGGAACGAGGACGTAAAGCGCGTTTATACCACCGTCGGCGCGGAGCAGGAGTATTTCCTGATCGATAAAGACGTGTTTGATAAACGCAAGGACCTGATCTACACCGGCCGCACGCTCTTCGGTGCAAAGCCGCCCAAGGGGCAGGAACTGGACGATCACTATTTCGGCGCGATCAAGCCCAGAGTCCTTCAGTTTATGAAGGAATTGGATCAGGAATTGTGGAAGCTGGGGATCCTGTCGAAAACGGAGCACAACGAGGTCGCGCCCGCACAGCATGAGCTGGCGCCGATCTTTACCACCACGAATATCGCGGCGGATCATAACCAGTTGATGATGGAGCTGATGCAGAAGATCGCAAAGAAGCATCATATGGTCTGCCTTCTGCACGAAAAACCCTTTGCCGGCGTCAACGGCAGCGGTAAGCACAACAACTGGTCTTTGAGCACCGACACCGGGATCAATCTGCTGAATCCCGGCGATACGCCGGCGGAAAACGCCCAGTTTCTTTTGTTCCTCTGCGCCGTGATCAAGGCGGTGGACGAATATCAGGATCTGATCCGAATCAGCGTCGCATCCGCAGGCAACGATCACCGCCTCGGCGCCAACGAAGCGCCTCCGGCCATCGTTTCCATTTTCCTCGGAACGGAGCTGACCGAGATCCTGCAATCTATAGAGCAGGAAAATCCCTATGACGGAAAGGAAAAAGAGCTGCTTCGGATCGGCGTTCATACGCTGCCCCGGTTTGCGAAAGACACCACCGACCGGAACCGGACGTCGCCCTTTGCTTTTACCGGCAATAAATTCGAGTTCAGGATGCTGGGATCGTCCGCTTCCATTTCCGACGCCAACGTGATGATCAACACGAGCGTCGCCGAAGAGCTGCGTCAATTTGCCGATCGGTTGGAGAACGTCCCCGATTTTGAAGCCGAACTGCACGAGCTGATCAAAGAGACGATCTCAAACCATAAGCGGATCATTTTTAACGGCAACGGTTACGACGACGCCTGGATCAAAGAGGCCGAAAAGCGGGGACTGCTGAATCTTCGTACCACGCCGGATTGCCTGCCTTATCTGCTTCATGAGAAAAACGTGAAACTGTTCGAGCGGCATAACGTGTTTTCATTGGAAGAACTGACCGCCCAATATGAGGTGCAGACCGAGAATTACTGCAAGATCATAAACATTGAAGCGCTCACTCTGCTGAACATGCTGAACAAGGATATTCTCCCGTGCGCTTCCCGGTTCGTAAAGCAGCTTTCAGACGCATACATCTCTAAAAATGCCGTCGGCCTTGCGCTCGATTGTACCTACGAAAAAGAGCTGATAAAAAAGCTTTCCGCCATGACCGATCTGATTTACAAAAAGAAAAACGAGCTGGAAGCGAAGATGAAGCAGATCGGCGGCCTCACCGATACCACCGAAAAAGCGCTGTTCTTCCGGGATGAGATCTTTGCCCGTATGACGGAGATCAGAACCGTTGTGGATGAATTTGAGGACAGGACGGATTCTTCCTACTGGCCTTATCCCACCTACGGCGCGATTCTGTTCAGCGTGAAATAATCAAACGGTTTTTGAAAAACGGAATACCGAAAGCAAAGGAAATATAAAGAAATGGATAATATTCTGCATTCGATCGACCCTTCCCGTGTGACTCCCGAAGACTTTATTGCCGTTGTGGAGATCCCCAAGGGCAGCAAGAATAAATATGAACTGGATAAGGAAACCGGCCTTATCATTCTCGACCGCATTTTATACACAAGCACCCATTATCCCGCAAACTATGGTTTCATTCCCCGTACCTACGCCGACGATTACGATCCGCTGGACGTGCTGGTCCTCAGCAGCGAGGCGCTGCATCCGCTGACGCTGGTGCGCTGTTATCCTATCGGGGTGATCAAAATGCTGGATAACGGCAGGGGGGACGAGAAAATCATCGCGGTGCCGTATTCCGATCCCATGTATAATTCCTATCGCAGCATTTTCGCGCTGCCGAAGCATACCTATGATGAAATGACGCACTTTTTCTCGGTATACAAAACGCTTGAGAAAAAAGAAACGGTCGTGGACGAAGTCCAGGACCGTGACGCTGCCGTGAGCATTATTTCCTCGGCGATTAACAGTTATAAAGTCAAATACGGCAGCAAAAACGCCGAATCCGCGGCTGAGGATTAAGAATGCGTTCCCATTTTTTGTCGGCGATCATACAACGGTTGAAAGGAGCGATGATTCCCGAAATCATCGCTTCGGTTGCTTTTTCCGCGGTTGTGTGTTCCGTATTGCTCTTCCTGATTTTTTTCGGCGAAAGCTCCGCTGTTTCCGCGGATGCGGGTATTCCGGCGGCGGGCAGGGCTTATCTGCAGACGCTTACCAAAAAAGATCCCGCTGCAGTGGACAGGGTTCTGCGGGAACGCCGACGCCTGACGCAGGAAAAAGAAGTGCTTGAAGAAACGATCGAAAAAATCGAATCAGGCGACGTGGATATCTGGTCCCTGTATCAGGATTATCTGCTCCTCGGCGATTCCAGATGCGAGGCTTTTTCTTTTTGTCGTTTTTTGCAGCCGGGCTTTGTGCTGGCCGAAACCGGAAGCAGCATCTATATGGCGTTTGAGCATCTGCCGCAAATCAGGGCGATGCAGCCGGCATACGTGTTCCTCTGCTACGGAATCAACGATATCGCGTCGGTGCAATGGAAAACCGGCGACGATTACGCCGCCGTGATGGGAGACTGTATTTCACGGATCCACGATGCGTCTCCCGATACGCTGATCGTGATCAGTTCGATTCTGCCGGTGACAGACGCGGTGCTGAAGCGGCGCCCCGAGTTTAAGAAAGTCCCGTCCTTCAACGACGGGCTGAAAAAGCTTTGCGACGAAACGTCCTACGCTGTTTATGCCGATAACGACGACATCATTGAAAAGCATAAGGATCTGTATGCGTCGGACGGGATCCATTTGAACGCTGAATTCTATTCCTGTTGGGCGAAAAACATGTATATCAGCATTCTGAAAAATCAGATATCCGAAAAAGCGAAAGAAGAGGCGTCGGTTACGGTAAACTGAGACGACCGGTGAAACGATGAAGGATGATATGTTGAACCCGGCGGAATATGCGGATCAGACGATCTGGAGAATATAGCACTTCAGGTATTCGGTCTCATCCACACCGAGAAGGATCGGGTGATCCTTCGCCTGCTTCCTGCCCTCGATGATGCGAACCTGCACCTTTGCATCCAGCGCGGCGTCGAGAAGCATCTGCCGGAACAATTCGTCCGTCATAAAGTGGGAACAGGAGCAGGTGGCGAGATATCCTCCCCGGGGCAGCAGCTGCATCGCTTTCAGGTTGATCTCTTTATAGCCCCGGTAGGCAGCTTTTACGGTCGCATTGTTTTTGGTGAACGCAGGCGGATCCAGTATGATATAGTCATAGGGGGATTTCCCGCCGGCAGCTTTGAGGCTTGTTAAATAATCAAATACGTCCGCCTGAATAAAATCAATGTCGTCAACGCCGTTCAGCGCGGCGTTCTTTTTTGAGGCTTCAATCGCGTCGGCGGAAACGTCGACAGCGGTCACATGCGCCGCGCCCGCCATGCGGCAGTTCAGCGCGAACGCGCCCGTGTGGGTGCAGCAATCAAGCACGTTTTTTCCCTTCGCAATGGACGCGACAGCCTGCCGGTTGAACTTCTGATCCAGAAAGAAGCCGGTTTTCTGGCCGTCTCTGTAGTCCACGTCGTAAATCACGCCGTTTTCGCAGATCCTTACGGTCTTCGGCGCGCCGGTTCTTTCATCTGATAAATCAAACCCGTGATAATAACCGCAGGAGAGGGGAAGCCCCTCTTTTTTTCTTACCTGCACGTCGTTTCTCTCGTATAAAACGGTTATTTCCTCTCCCGCTTCCCGCAATTGTTCTATGAGCAGCCGGAAAATCATATCTTTTCTCTTTTCGATCCCGAGGCACATGATCTGTGTGACCAGAACAGGGCCGAATTTATCTGCGATCATCCCCGGCAGCATATCCGCGTCGCCGAAAATCAACCGTGTGCAGGAAAGATCGTTCTGCATCACGGTTTTTCTGTACTCGATCGCGTATCTGATCCGTCGTGCGAAAAACGCTTCGTCAAACCGTTCGTTGGCGTTCGTTGAAAGCAGACGCACTGCGATTTTGGAATCCGAATTATAAAACCCGGAGCCGATATACCGTGATTTTCTGCTGAAAACGTCAACGATCCCGCCGTTTTCAGGGATCTCCGACGACGATACGATTTCGGCTCCGTATACCCATACGTGACCGTTCTTCAGCAATTTTTCGGCTTTTTCATTGATGACGACGCGCGGGAATTCACGATCCGACATGGTGAACAGCACCTCTTTAGTAGAAAAAATAAAACCCCGTCACATCAAAGCAGATTACCCGCATGATGCTTCGGGGAAAGGTTGGAGCGGGAAACGGGGTTCGAACCCGCG
>CACZOP010000213.1 GCA_902782845.1 Oscillospiraceae bacterium
CGGAGAAGGTTTCCTGTTAAAAAATAAAAGTGTACCGTCTTTCCCGGTACACCGTTCCTTCTTCTTCGGTCTTACTCCGCGAAGCCGGAATCCACGAGCTTCTCGAGCGCTTCCACAGCGTCGTTTTCATCCTGGCCGTCGGCAATGATCCGGATATCGGTACCGCCCGTGATGCCAAGCGAAAGCACGCCAAGAAGGCTCTTTGCGTTTGCTCTGCGTTCATCCTTTTCCACCCAGATGGAGGAGCGGAATTCGTTTGCTTTCTGAATAAAGAAGGTGGCGGGACGCGCATGTAAACCAACCTGATTCTGCACTGTAATATCTTTAACGATCATGATACAGTACCCCCTTGATCAATCAATTCTTTACCTATATTATAGCACAAAGAATTGCCGCGTCAATCAAAAGAAAATCAAAAAAAATTTTTCGTTTGATAAACTAAAACCGGGGATTCTTCCATTTTTGAATTTGTTTATTTTAACTACAATTTCATTTATTTTTTTAACAATTAGAACAAAGTTTCGTCTTCTTTCTGCAATTTCTCCAAAATTTTCCTGTCCTTGTCCGTCAGCTCCGCCGCTTCCAGCAGGTCCGGACGCCGCTCCAGCGTCCGCCGCAGGCTCTCCCGGCGTTTCCACGCTTCGATGTTCGCGTGGTGGCCGGAAACGAGCACCTCGGGCACGGTTTTCCCGTTCCATTCATAGGGCTTTGTGTACTGCGGATGCTCCAACAACCCATCGTAATGGCTCTCACGTGAAAAGGCCTCCTCGTTCGGGAGCACGCCGTCCACCATCCGGGCGATGCAGTCGGTAAGCACAAGCGCCGGCAGCTCGCCGCCGGTGAGCACATAGTCCCCGATGGAGATCTCCTCGTCCACGATCTCCTCCAGCACTCGCTCGTCAATCCCCTCGTAGTGGCCGCAGAGCAGAGCAAGATGGGGCAGTTCCGAAAGCTCCCGCGCCCGCTGCTGGGTCAGAAGCTTCCCCTGGGGCGAAAGATAGATCAGATGCGGCCGGTCGCCGCTTTCCCTGCACAATGCCCGCCAGCAGTCGTAGATGGGCTGCGCCTGCATGAGCATCCCCATACCGCCGCCGTAGGGCGTGTCGTCCACGCGGTTGTGCTTATCCTGTGTATAATCCCGGATGTTCACGGCGTTGATTTCCAGCAGGCCTCTGCTGAGCGCCCGCCCTACGATACTTTCGGAATACACTGCGCGGCACATCTCGGGGAAAAGCGTCAGAATATCAATCCGCATCGTCAAAGATCCCTTTCAGCGGCGTGATATATACCGCGCCGTTCTCCACGTCCGTTTTTCTCACCACGTCTTTAATGGCGGGCAGCAGGTATTCTTTGCCCGCGTCGTCCTTCACCGTCCACACGTCGTTGGCGCCGGTGGGGAATATATCGGCAAGCGTCCCGTATTTTTTCCCGGGGTCGTCCGCGTCCAGCACGTCGCAGCCCAGCAGCTCCTCTACGAACCAGGTGCCTTCGGGGAGCTTTACCTCATCCCGCCGGATATAGAGCACGCGGTTGCGCTTCGCCGCAGCGCCGTCAATGCTGTCGATCCCCTCCAGCCGCATCAGGATCACGTTGCCGTGGGGACGGCAGGAAAGCACCTTCACGGGCTGCTCTCCTTTTTCGTCGTAGTATACGGTTTTGAACTGTTTGGCAAAATCCGGGCTGTCGCACCACGGATTCACCCGGAGCTCGCCCCGCACGCCGTGGGTGCCCACGATCTGCCCAAGCGCAAGATAATCTTTTTTCATATTTTTTTCCTTTTTGCCGTATTCAGAGATAAAAAGACAATTCGGGATCCGGACGTGCGCCGACAGGGCTTGCGCCGGCGTCACGCCGGGTCTCAGCCGCCGCGTCGGTCGGCGCTTCTGCTTTACAGCGGAGACCGGCCCCGGCGATCCGCCTGCGTTTTACGCGATAAAGAAGGCGGCTTTCAGGGTTTCGAGCACCTTGAGGAAGATATTGAAATAAAGGCTGAGGAAATCAAAGAGGCCGATTTTTTTGAGGATGCCCGCGGCGCCGTCCGAAAGGCTCTCGCCCAGCGGAGGAGTAAAATCCGCGTCGCAATAGGGATTTTCGGGGTCAAACGCGGCCTTTTCTCCGTTCATCAGGGTGAAGTCCAGCGTCCGCTCCCCAAATGGCGTGATGGATTTTTTGGTCACGTAGGTAACGGTCACGCTCATTTTGGCGGCGCTCACTTCCGGCAGAACACCGGTGACGGTAAAGACAGCGCTTTCGTGGGGGGCAAGGTCGGTGCGGTAATTGCCGCTGAAGGTAAGATCCGCGCCGTTGGCACGGACGGAGAGGATCCGCACGCTGCAGTCCCCCGAAAGATTGGTCACGGTAAAGAGGCTGTCGTCGCCGCAAACGTATCCCTCGGGGCTCCTGTTAAAGCAGCCCGCCACCGAATAGGCCTTGTTGCCGGAGGCTTTGAATTGTGGAAAGGCGGGGTCTGAATGCACGTCCGCGATCTTATCGGTAAACAGCAGGGTCATAAACAGCTCCCGGGTAAAGGGCTCGTTGGTTACGAAGCCGTGGAACATGCCGTCGATAAACCAGGTGTTTTCGGGCAGATAGGCGGTGGAGGCGTCCACCTCCATATTGGGAGAAAGGTGGTTGTGGGCGGGGGTATCGCAAACGGTCCCTTCGCAGGAATAACCGTCCGCGAAACGTTTGTTTATCGGCGCGCATTTTGCGCCTGTGGCGGCTTCCAGCGTGATGATTGCGTCGGAGGTCTTGGGGTAGCCGGTGATGATGGGCATGCCGTAGCCAGCGATGATGCTCACATTCACGCCGTCCGCCCGGCAGCGGCGGAGGTTCTCGCCCATATGCGCCATCACTTCGGCGTGGAAGTAGGCGGTCTTGTTGATGAGCCCCGCGTAAACGGCGGGATCCAGCTTTGAAACAAGGCCGTCGAACTCATCCATGGGGATAAAATCCCAAAGGCTTTCCCAGCAGAAAGCGGCGTTGTGGGCGTAGGGGATCATGGCGTTGAGAATATCGTCCGCGAAACCCAGCTGCTGCGCCTTCACAAGCCACTCAAAGTCGTATTCGGTACACACGGCGCACTCGATGAAGCGCACCAGCAGCTCCTCGTCCAGCGCGAAGCTGCCGTTCAGGAAGTCGTAGGCAAAACCCGCGCCGCCGATGGCGGGGGAAGTCAGCACCGCGTTTTTCACGTCTTTTTTATCGCCATAGAGGCTTAAATAGGCGGCGGTTACCTGCCCGCCGTGGCTGATGGCGTAAAGGCTCACCTGATTGCTGCCCGAGAATTCCTTCACCTTCTGGATGTATTCGTCCAGCTTTTCGGCGTTTTCCACCGCCCCCAGGCGGAAGTCCACAAAGAAGTTATAGAGATTCTCGTCCTCGATATAGTCCCTGAGCTCGTTGCCGATGGCGGCTTCGGGATATAATTCGCCGTAGTTCTGCTTCAAAAGATCCCAGCGGCATTTTGCGGGGTCATTTTCGGGCACGTGCACGTCGTATTTGCTGGTTCCGTCGGGGTTGCACGCCAGCACCGACGCCATGTCTTCCACAGCCTTGCCGAGGGTTTTTCCCAGCACCTGCGCCTGCCCCAGCGTCATCATTCCAACGCCTGTCAGAAGCTCCGGCACGATGGATTTCACCTTATTCAGGGCGATATCCGCAAAAATGTTCCAGCCCCAGACCTGCTCTTCCGTGCCGTCTTCATGCCGCAGGAACAATGCGGAGGCCCCGTAGCCCGGCACGATGATCACGGGCGTTTGCGAAGCTTCCTCCTTCTGCAGGGCGGAGGCCGCCGGCGCGAGGCAGAGGATAATCAGCAAAAGAGATAAGGAGACGGATAATATTTTTTTCATTTTGATTCCTCCATGGAAGTATTGCGAGCCCGGGATTCGGCGACCGGCGTTCATCTGCCGGCGCTCCCGGCTTTTTTCTCCGCCGCGTTACAGAACCCGATGCGGCCGAACCGGCGTTTTACCGCGTAGAACGAGGGTTTGGGGTTGTCGAAGCGGTCCACCAGCCCCCAGCGGGTCTCCACCGGGCAGTCGTGCTGGCCGCAGATATAGCAGGTCTCGCTGTCTTTATAGCAATAGACGAACACGCCGCCCACAAAGGGGGTGTTATAGAATCTGAGGATGGTATCGTTGAAGAACTTCGCCTGCCCCTCCGGCGTGTGGGGGTAGCCGGGGATCCTGGTCTGGGGCGGCATTTCTTTATACAGATGCTGCCTGAGGTCGCTGTTGAACACCAGGTCATAGTAACGGCTCACGTCGTTTTTTGCAAGGTATGGCACGTGCGCCGCAAAGTCCTTCGGCAGGCGGGAAACAAAGGCTTCGATATCCTTTGCGGCTTCTTTTTTGCTGTTCACGCCGTAGGATTGAAGGATCGCCCTTTTCTCCGCTTTCGATTTGGGCGCGCCTTCGCTGATATAGCCGTATTCCTGCACGATCACCGGCTTTTTGGTAAACGCCCACAGATATCGCAGCAGCGCGTCGAACAGAAACATAAAGCCCGGATAATTATCGAAGCAGCCAAGGTAGATATCAATGCCCACATAATCAATATACCCGAGGTAGGGCTGCATCAGCGCGTGCAGGTCCGCGGCGGGTCCGGCGGAATTATAACCGATGAGCACGTCTCCCCTGTGGGGATACATAGCTTTTGCCTGTATTCCCAGAAACCGGGCGGACTCCTCCATGGTGAGGGGCAGCGTGAAGCGGGGAATGCCGATCTCGTTGGCGATCTGGATACCGCCCACGCATTTGCCGAGATCCTCTATCAGGAACTCCGCGACCCGGATCACCTCTTTTTCGCCTTCCGCGGTGCGGGGATCGATCCCGTTTTCGATGAATTCCCGGGCGAAGGGGGTGATCGCCATCACCTTGATGCCGTGATCCGCAAAGCGGCGGCATTTCTCCTTATAGTTCCTGTAGCTCTCGCTCTCGCTGCCGTCGGCGTTAAAGGGAAAGGGCGCGTCGAACCGGGTCCAGCGGATATTCGCTTCTCTGAGCTGGTCGAAGTTTTCGGTGGGATGGCAGACGCCGCAGAGGAATTCACGCCGCCGCAGGGCGCGGGTCTCGGCGGAGCTTCTGGGGATAAAGAAGGATTTCGCCAGATTCAACGGGAGATATCGAAGGCCGTATCTGATCTGGTCGAGGATAAATTGTTCCATGTATGAGACTCCTTTCGGGGGGATGTGAGCCGTCTGCCGTCGGTTTTTCAGTCAACCGCATATTTCTTACGGCTTTGGGGGTTTTCCGGCGGAAAAAAACTGGTTTCCGACAGCGAGCCCCGGGGTTCCTTTGCTGTTGCCGTTTTTGTTCATCCAACACGCTTACGATCTCCTCCGGCTCGCCGTACCGGTTTTTCTCCGTTTATTATACAGACAATTTATTTTATCATATAATTCCCTTTTCTTTCAATCCTTTTTTCATTAATATTTCCGTTTTTTTCAACAGACGTTGGTATATTTGTCAAAAAAGCCACAGCTCGCTGTTTCATATCATGACAGGAAAAGAGAAAAACCAGCTTAGAGAGACAGAATTGTGATTCTTTTGTGACAATTGTGGTAAAAATTTCAGACTTGTATTAATTTTTTATGAATATTGTAAAAAAGACTTGAACAATTGGAAAATTTATGTTAATATTAAGTCGTAAAAAGAAAGTGAAAGGAGGCGCAACCATGGCTGATTTCCTTGCTAAGATTAAGGACTTTATCGGTAAGATCGTAGAATTCGTGAAGGGCCTTATCAAGAAGATTTCCGGCGGTGATGAAGACGAGTCCGCTGCGTAAGTAGAAACCCAATCACTAATTGAGTGTTCTAAAAACAAAGGCAAGCAACCGAGCCTGCCTTTGTTTTTTATTATATTTCGCATTTATTATAATAACCGGAACGGAAAATCGGAATTTATCGGGTAGCGTCTCCCGCGTTTCGCCCTGCTGCGGCGGCGGTGGAGAAAGCGATCTGCAGGTTGAAGCCGCCGGTGTAGGCGTCCGCGTCGATCAGCTCTCCGGCAAAATAGAGGCCCTTGCACAGTTTCGACTCCATGGTTTTGGGGTCGATTTCTTTGGTGTTCACGCCCCCGGCGGTGATGATGGCCTCTTCGATGGGACGGGCGCGGGTGATCCCGGCCGTGAGATGCTTGAGGGCATACACCAGATCCTGCCGGGTTTCGCGGGTGATCTGGTTCACCTTCTCCGCAGGGTCGATCCCGGCTTCCTCCAGCACCACCGGGATCAGCGAATGGGGCAAGAGAGCCGACAGGAGGTTTGAAATGCTCTTATTGGGCGCTTCGGTGAATTCACGCACCAGACGGGCGTCCAGTTTCTGCTCGCTGAGGGCGGGCTTCAGATCGATGGAAAGCTCGTATTTTCCGGGGATGATCTCCCGCAGATGCGCCGAGGCGCTGAGGATTACGGGGCCCGACACGCCGAAATGGGTAAAAAGCAGCTCGCCGAAATCGGTGTAAACCTCTTTATATGTCGTCCGGTCCGTGACCGTGACGGCGATGTTTTTCAGCGACAGGCCCTGCGCCTTGCGCCAGCGGGCGTTATCGGTTTCCAACGGCACCAGCGAGGGTCTGAGGGGCGTGACGGTGTGACCGGCGCTTTCGGCAAACAGGTAGCCGTCGCCCGTGGAGCCCGTAAGGGGGTAGCTCATGCCGCCGGTGGCCAGCACGACCGCATCGCTTTCGTATACATTTCCTTTGGCGTCTTTCACGCCGGTCACACGCCCGTTTTCGGTAAACAGCGCCGCGACCGTGATCCCGGTGCAGATGCGCGCCCCGCCGTTTTTGGCAAAGCGAACCAGAGCGTCTACGATATCCACCGCCTTATCGCTTTCGGGAAACACCCGGTTGCCCCGCTCGATTTTCAGGGGCACACCCTCGTTTTCGAGCAGCTCCATCATATCATAGGGCATAAAGCGGGAAAAGGCAGCGTATAAAAACCGCCCGTTGCCGGGGATGTTTTCCATCAGCTCGTTCACCAGCGTGCAGGCGTTCGTCACGTTGCAGCGGCCCTTGCCGGTGATCATCAGCTTCCGCCCGGGGCGGTCGTTTTTTTCGAGAACGGTGACCTGAAGGCCACGACGCGCCGCAAAACCGGCGGCGAGCAGCCCAGCCGCCCCGCCGCCGACGATAATAAGATCCTGTTTCATAACGGATTCCTTTTTCTTACAAACTGGGATATTAAAACTACAGATTCTGGGACGCCAGCCGCCACTTACCGTCCTCTTTCACCAAAATCACCTGAATACGTTTTTCCGCCGTATGGCCGCGCTTGGCTTTGAGGGTAAGGGTGGCTTTGGTCATCTCCTTCACCCGCGACATATCGTAGCTCTCGCCGAAGACCCCGAAGGTGCTCTCCATCTGCTGCGAAAGCGCCGCGCCAGTGTAGTTTTCGGTGATCTCGATTTTGGAGCTCATGCGGTAGCTGCTGCCCAGCCGCTCGCTGAAATAATCTTTTACGGTGCCCACACAGTTGCGGCAATCGGCGGTGAGCTGATCGCCGGGGTAAAGCGCCTTCATCAGGTCGCTGCTCAGCGACTCCACAGCCTCCGGCTTCTGGCTTTCGTAGGCCCGGGCAAGCTTTTTGAGCACAGCCTTTTCGCCGCCGCCTGTGAAGAGCTTAACGATGAGAAGCAGCACGATCAGCGACGCCGCCGCGATCCCGGCCACTGAAAGCACACGCCGCTGCCGGCTCCGCGGATTGCGGATACCGGTAACCACGCCGTCCGCCGCATGACGCAAACGGGAACGGACCTCCCGCATAGCGGGACCAACGTCGGATTGCAGCTGCTGCACGGCGGAACGGGGCTTTTGCCGGCTGCCCTGCCGCTGGGGCGGCCGCCCGCTCCCCTGCCGCTGCCGGTTGGCGCCGCCGGGATTGGGATTCTGCCTCGGCCGGGGCTGCCGCCCGCCGGATTGTCCCGCATAAGGCCGCTGCCCGCCGCGGGCTTCCTCTCTCTGGCGTTCACGACCGTAGCTGCCGGCGTTCCGGGCTGCCGCCCGGGGCTGCCGTTCGCCGTCCGCATTCCTTTGGGTCGGATAGGGCCGGTCGGTGAACTCCTGCCAGTAGTCCTCGTTGTTCCACTGGGGGTCGTATAGGGTTTCGGGCTGGGTGTGAGGATCGTCGTTATGCAGATAGCGGGGCTGCCGCTCGATCTCCGCCCGCCGCGCCTGCCGCTCCCGATCCGCCTGCTCCGCCTGACGGATGCGGTTTTCGGAAGCCTGCGAAGCGGCTCTCTGGTCAAATACTCTGGTTTTTTCGTCCCACTGCGGTTCCCGCACCGTGGGCGCGCCGCCGTTCAGCTGCACCTGCCGACGGAATCTCCCGCATACGGGGCAGGAATCCGCGGTCTCGGGCATTTTGGCGCCGCAATATGAACAATAATCCATGGGATCATCGCCTTTCGTTAAGAATTCATCACGCCACGGCCTGGATCTCCGCCAGACACACAACCGTTGGATATTTGGAGCCCCAATAGGTGCTGTCGACGTGGAAGGTAATAAAGCTGGCGTTCACGGGCGTGGGGAAGGTGACGTAGGTATACTGCCTGCGGACGTCCGACGCGGTGCCGGAAGTAATCACGCCGCCGTCATAGGAGACAGTGTAGCCGCACACGCGTCCGTTGAGATGGAAGACGTCGTCCACGTCGTCCCAGCAGTTGCCGTTCATAAAGCGGATGCCGGAAACCCGGTAGGTGGCGCCGAAATTCATGGTGATGCTCACGTTTGCGCCGTGGGCGGAGGGATTATATGCCATCCAGCAGGTGTTGGGGTCGTTATCGTTTGCCTGGGTGGGCGTGTAATAACGGCTGCCGTTGTGGGGCTGGTAGGTGGAAGCCGTCATGGTAGCCGAGATCGCCGTGCCGGAGGCCTGCGTGATCACGGCAGGCTGCTGCACCGGCTGCTGGACAGGCTGCGTTGCCGTTACCGCGGGGATCGCGCTCTGGCCGGCTGCGGACGTCGCCTCGCCGAAGTCCTCGATGGTAACGTCGGTGACGATCACGTCGTATTTATGGCCGCTTTCGGAGCGGAAGCGCTGGGTGCCGTTTACCCGCACAGAATGGTTCACATAGCCCGCCGCCAGATCGCTCACTACCTGCACCTTGTTGGTGGACAGTTTGGAACCGTAGGTTTCGGCGTCCTTCCCTTCGGGCTGAAATTCCCGCTCTCCCTCCAGCGTGAGCACATAGATCTTGCTGCCGTTGTATACTTCTTCGGTGATTAAGCCGGTGAAGCTCATCTCTTTGCCGCTGTCGCCGTCGTCGTCTTTTTCGTTTTCATCTGCGACGGCGGTCCTGGGCGAGCCGCCCGCAGGGGCGTCGGCCTTTTTTTTGTTGAAGATATTCGTAACGCCGGTAAGCTCCAGAACCATCACAGCCACCACCAGCACAAGGATCGCGCCCAGCACGATCAACGCCGTCATCATGGCGCTGTTTTTCTTTTCTCCCCCGGCCTGTCCGGGAACGGCGTATTGATTGCCGCTGGCATACATGCCGGAACCGTAGCTGCCGCCGGAGCCGTAGCTGTCGTAAGAGTTTTCAGCATAGGCGTCGTATTGACCGCTGTCATACTGCGGGTTTTCCGCCTTCATGGTGGGGTTGTCGGCATACTGCCTTTCACCGCAATTGGGACAAAC
>CACZOP010000214.1 GCA_902782845.1 Oscillospiraceae bacterium
CCGCGGCAAACTGCTGCAGCGTAAGGGAAAACAGCCGTATTCTTTCTGTCACTCGTTTCCCTCCTTTCTTCGTTTTTTCACCGGCGAAGCATTGCGCCCGCCCGGCGTTTTCATATCTGTCGTTTTCACCCGTTCGCCGGCGGCTCCGATCGCCAGCCGCCTTTGAACGGTCACAGTATAGCGCTTTTCAAAAATCTTCTCTCCCCGAAACGGGCGAAAAATAAAAATTTCTCAAAAAAATTTGCGAAACGCTATTCATCCACCGCAACGTGCTCCGGGTACCGCGCGGCGATGGCTCTGAAGCCTGCCATCACCGTTTCCACCGCCGCGGTCAAGAGCAGATCCTCCCGCTTTTCGCCCACGTAGCCGAATTCGGCGGTCACTTCGCCCTCCCGCACGTCCAGCCGCCGCATTTCGGCGACGCCCTCGTCGCAAAGGACGGCGAGACGCTCCAACAGCGCCATGCACAAGGCCGACACGCCCGCGCAAACAACGTCTTTTCCTTTCGCGGCGTAGCCCGCGTGCCCGGCGCAGGAAAACAGATAGCCGTCGTAGAGCCGGTCCAGCGTTACGTTCGTCATCCGTCCGTCGCCATCCTTCTGCCCGTTTCCTGTCGCAGCGAGAGCATCCTTTGCAGCGCGGGATCGCCATACGGTTCTTCACCCGTGGCGGCGGGGATCTGCAGATTGCCGTAGCGCCTGCCGTTTTCTTCGATCAGATGCATCAGCTTTTCTTTGTTGTCGATGTCGACCAATTCCAGGCAGGCAAGGCTCTGTACGCTCTTGGCGGGATCGAAAAAGCCCATATTGTAAAAATTGACGGCGTCCTGATTCTGCGCGGCGCGGGAAAAGCCGTTCTGCTTGTGGGCGTGGATGCTCATGTCAAACAGCGGTGTGCGCTGCCCGAAATCGACGCCCAGCTCCCGCCGCGCCTCCGGCTGCAGCGCGCCGTTGTCGTAGGCGTAGAATTCCCACTCGCCGTTGCGCCCCAGAATCCGCATATTGCGGGGAACGGTATAAAACTGCCGCACCAGCTCCACGGTGAGCTGGCACACGCCGGCAAAGGCGCGGTAGGTGGCGGCGATCATATCGCGGGAGACCTTGTTGGCGGCCTCCTGAAGCGCTGTGATGGCAACGCCGGAGGTCACGCCGCCCACGGTGCCGCCCTGGGTAAAATCGCGGCTGCCGCTGGTTTCCTTCAGTTCCGTGATCTTGTTTTGCAGCACCGCCAGATACACCGGCGACAGGGGTCGCGCCTCAATTTCGCGGATGGAATCCTCCCCCAGCGACGAGCCGCTCACGTGCACGAAATCCTTGGTGAAATCGGCAAATTCCTCCTCGTTGATCGCCCCTTCGTTGCGGGTGAAATACCGGCGGCGGCTGCCCAGACGCGCGTTTTTCACGATCTCGTTGCTCAGGATGTCGATCTCCTCCTGCGTATCCTTCATAATGTCGATCAGCCCGAAGCCCACGGGGGTGTCCTCCTCCCGGAACAGAGGATCGAACACAAAGGGATATTTCCCATGGTCATACCAGCCGCGCTCGCGCAGGGCGGGGTCGTTTTCGGAGGCGTAGAGCACGATATCGTTCACAAATTTGCAGTAGTGCACCACGGTTTTACCGCCCACCCGCTTTTTGTAATACCAGTCCGCCACCGTGGATTTGTCCTCCGTGCGGATGGAGGGATCATACAGATAGGCGCCCGTCTGCGCTGCGTTCCCCGTGAGCTTTCCCTCTAAAAAGGGATACGCTTCCGTCAGCAGGTCGTTGTCCACCGACTCCAGATAAAAGAGATTCCGGCTTTTCTGGATATCCCGCACTCCGGGCTCCCAGAACAGCCGCAGCAGATCCGCCTGCCGCACCGTCACGTCGCCGAGCCCGTCGGCGGCCTCGTTGTCCCAGAGCACCGCGTAAACGGCAGTCCCGGTTTTCAGCTTACGGAACGCGGCGTCGGAATAAACGGACGGCCAGTCGCAGCGCTCAAAGATCACGGGCAGCACGGCGGTGAGCTGCTCGGCGGCCTTCACGTCGCTTTCTTCCCGCGGGAGCACCGTACACTCGGGGGTCGCGTCCATAAAATCCGCGTGCTTGTTCAAAATGGAATTCAAAAGCCAGGCGGACGACCGCTTTTTTTCATCTTCCCGCTGCGCCGCCCAGTGCCGCATCCTGAACCACTGCTCGTTTTCTCGGATGCGGGTTTCCAGCCGGCTTTTCGCCGCCTGATAGCGCGAAAGCGTCTCCCGCGCTCTCTTTACTTCCGCCTGCCCCACGGCAAGCCCTTCGGCCGCGCCGGTTCCCCGGCCTGCGCCCTTTTCTCTGTTTTCCTGCTTCAGCAGGATGGTTTCTGTTTCGTTCATTTTTCTGTTTCCTTTCTTTTGTTAATTTTCATCAATACGAAAACGACCGGTAGCGCTGTGCGCCCCGCTGGTTCAGCGGATCGTCCCCCGTCGGCAGCGGCGGCGTTGCCCTTTGCGGCGCCATGGGGCGGGACATGCAGAAGTAGCGGAAGGAATCGGCGAAATGGTCCTCCTGCGCGGTATCCAGATCCTCCGGGTCGGTTTTTGAAAACTGCAGCAGCGGCAGGGTGCGGACGGCATGGCGGCAGGTGTTGAAGAAATACGCCATGGGGAAGCCCTCTTCGTCGAAGCTCAGGCGGTAGTGGCACTGCATCCACCCGGGCAGGCGGCGGTTGTCGCCTTTGCCGAAATACACTCCGTGCCGGTCGGCGCATTCGATGATCGCTTCTCCGCGCGAAGCGTCCCAGATGCTGGGATCCGCCACCCCGGTCACCCGCCGGTTTTTCAGCCACCGGTGCTCGAGCTCCATGCGGGATATCTCCGAGAAGATGCGGTCCGGATGCCACTTGACCCCTTCGTTGGGCGCGCCCGCGCAACCGTAAAGCTGCAGAATGAGGTAGGCGCGGCCGTCGTGGTCTATGGCCCACCAGTCGCAGGAAAAGGGCTTGGCGAATCCGAAATCGAAACTGCGGACCACGCTCCAGGTCTCCGGCACCTCAAAGGGGGCGATCACGTGGGTAAAGCGGCGGTCGGCGTAGTGCTCCGGCAGGTCGCGGAATTCCTCGAAGAACTGCCCCTCAAAGATGTTCCAGTCCCCCTCCAGCCACGCCTTCTTCAGCTTCGGCGGCAGGGCTTCCAGCTGCTTTATATATTCCGGATCCTCCCGCATCAGGGCGGTGTTGTCCGTTACCAGCGAGCGGATGAACGAAAACTGCGCCGGGTCCTCGTTTTCTTTATACTGGCGGTCCACAAACAGGCGCTTCACAAAGCTGTGCCCCACGCCGCCGGGGTTGCAGGTGAGGTACACGCGCTTCGGGAAGTCGTTCACGCCGCGCACGCAGGCCTTGAAGCGGTCGAACTGCTCCTCCGTAAACTGGGTGGCTTCGTCTATAAAAAGCACGTCGGTCTCCGTCCCCTGATACTTGTCAAGATCCGCCTCGGTCTGGCAGTGACGGAACATGATCACCGAACCGTTGGGGAAAGAAAACTCCTTGGTGGTCTCCTTATACGCCGCCAGATCCCCCAATAGCTGCTTCATGGGGTTGATGTGGTTCGCCCTGAGCTCCGGGTAGGTTTTGCGCACGATCATGATCTTGATCCCCGGATAGCGGTAGGCAAGCAGCGCCGCCTTTACCCGCACCGCCCAGCTTTTCCCGCCGCCTCTGGCTCCGCCGAAGGCGATATAGCGGTGGCGATCCAATAAAAAGAGCCGCTGTTTCTCATTCGGCCGGTCCAGAACCAGCGTCCGCGTATTTTCTTTTTCCATAAAACCTCCTTTTTTGATCAACAAATCGGAATTTGACAAGTTCAGAGGTCAGAATTAAAAATTTAGAATTAAGAATTAAAATTAAGAGTAAAGGGCGGACGCTGTCCGCACCTGATTGTATTTATCCGTAAGACCAAATCATTCGTTAAAAAACAAGGAATTGTGTCGGATCGCCGGCAGGCATACGATTGCAGCGCAGTTCCTTACCTCTTAATTCTGACTTCTGACCTCTTAATTGAATTTGCCCCGCAAATTCCTCACTCCGCATAGCTCTCCGGCACATCCCCGAACACCACCTTCAGCGTGCCCGCGGTTTGCTCGCCCTTGTCCAACGCCGCCGCGATGGCCGCCGCTTCCTTGAGCACCGCGCCGGTTTCCTTCAGCGCCTTCGCGTCCGCCGCAGCTTTGGGCGCGCAGCTCTCTTTGCAAAGCTGAAAGGCCTTTTTGCAAAGCAGATCCGCCCCGGCCTCCAGATAATCCTGCCGATCCCGCTTTTTCCGCTGCCCCATCACCGCATCCCTCCTCTCAAAACAAAAAATCACCGCGGGCGCCCTCGCCTTTGGTGACTTCATCTTAGCAAATTTCAAATTTTATCTCTCCCCGAATCAGCCGAAAAATAAAAATCTCTCAAAAAATTTTTTCGGGTGCTTTTCCCACCCCTTGCCTCCTTTCGCAAACGCAAAAAGAGCCGGAGACCGTGAATCTCCGACCCTTCGTTGTATTTTGCTGTCGATCGATTATTTCAGTTTTTCCAGCCCCACGGCGGCGCGCAGGATGAGCCGCGCATCTTCCGCCTTGAGTACGCCGTCTTTGCTGGCATCCGCCGCACGGAACTTTACCGAACCCTTGGCGTATTTTTCCAGACCGACCGCCGCCCGCAGCGCAAGTCTGGCGTCGGCAGCTTCCACTTTGCCGTTTCCGTCCACGTCCCCGGGCAAAACCGAAACGGCATGGCCGCCGAGCGGATTGTTGTCTGCCGCAATGCCCGATTTAAATCTGAACGCGGGCCGGACGCCAATGAAAACAGAGTGAGCAATAGGATCTCCGCGTTCCTCATCAGCCCAAATGGTCCCTTCCGTCCAGACAACAGTAGGCAAAGAGGATAAGCGGGCAGGGGTCCTCAGCCACCAGTCTGAATTGCCGTAATAACTGTTCTTATAGTGATTCGAAACCAACAATCCCTGGCATTTTGCGTAATCAGTTCCCTTGGCACAGCGAGCCGTGTCACGGGCGGTTTTTGAAGAGTTGAAACCATATGCGGTATTTCTGGCCTCATCATACGAGAGCAAAAAAACTTTATCCGTGGTGGAAGCGCTGCTGAATTTCTCAGCAAACGGACAGCTGTTATCCAGCTTTGTATCGGCAATTGCAGGTTGTTCTGCCGATGAAAATGCGATTTTATAAAAATCGTTCAGCAACCACTGACGGATCGTGCTTTTTGTGTAATCGGTTGCATAAACTCTGCTGCCGATTCCCTGAACCATTTCCCAAGTATTCGTATCATAATAAACAGTATTTTGGAAAGCCTGTGAATCAATAATGCTTTCACACAGCACAAGCCCCGCATCCGGATCCAGCACCCGCCATTTCAACGGTTCATATTTAAAATAATAAACGGTGTTCCGATAATACCCGTTATCTTTCTGAAAAGGGATTGCATCAAAAGAAAAATCGGTATAAAAAGGACGATAGTTATCAAACGTCACCGCGCGGTAACAGGAACCGTTATATCGGAAGTCAGCATAACGCATCCAGTCTCCGGCCCGCATTGAGCCGTTTCCGAATGTTCTTGTATCTTTGCCGCTGTAATATCTGTAGCTCACCCAGTTTTTCTGCAGCTTGTCCAACGCTGAGAGGGTCTTGCTGTCGGTCACTCTTGTTTGCGGATACCCGCCGAAGGTGATGATATCACCGGTTTTGTAGGTTTTTGCGTCCGCCTCGGTATACACGCCGCTCAACGGCACACTCGAAAGCAGCAGCGCCGCCGCCAGCAGCAGTGAAAGGAATCTGCCCGTTGTCTTTTTCATTACGCTGTACCTCCCGTTTTTCTGTTTTTTATTATAAACAAAAAACACCCGCAGCGCAAGAGATTTTTCCCTTTCCTCCGCCATCGGCGGCGCTCTGCCTCTGTCTCTTCTTTATTTCTTACTCTATCTCTTATTCTTTCTCTTACTCTGCGTCACATTTTTGCACATTGTGCAAACAAACGAAAAAAACGGCAAGCGCGGGCAAAAACATAAAAAGGCGGGAAACCTGCGATTTTCTCAAAAATCCCTTTTCATTCCCTCTGTTTTCTGTTATAATAAATTATCAATAACAAGAAAGGGAAACGATAATATGATCAGAAACAAAACCATCGTATTAACAGGCGCGTCCAGCGGCATCGGGCTGGAGGTGCTGCGGCTGTTTATGAAGGATCCGGGCAACACAATTTTAGCGGTGTCCCGCCGCGCGGAGGAACGGCTCGCGGGCTTTCCCGACAACGTGATCCCCTTCAACATGGACGTGAGCTCCGCCGAAGGGGTGGACGCGATCTTCAAAAAAGCGGACGAGGTGTTTGAAGGCAAAAAGATCGACATTTTCTACGCCAACGCCGGCTTCCCCTATTACGAGGAATTCAATTATACCGACTGGGACAGGGTAAAAGCCATGTTCGACACGAACACCCTCTCCCCCATCTACACCTATTCCAAATACATAAAGCATCTGGACGGCCGCCCCGGCGTCCTCGCCATGACAATCAGCGCCATCGGGCAGATGGCCATGCCCGGCTACGCCATCTATTCCGCCAGCAAATTCGGCCTGCAGGGCTTCCAGGAAGCGATCCGGCTGGAAAAACCGAAAAATCTGCAGCTCACCTGCCTGTACCCCATCGCCACCGATACCAACTTTTTCAATGTGGCGAATCCCGTTCCCTTTGAGAAACCGTTCCCGGTGCAAAAGCCGGAGGTGGTGGCGCGCAAGATGGTCGAAGGCATCGAACAGGGGAAACCGTTCGTTTCGCCCTCGCCGCTGTTTGCCTTCGCCAAGGTGCTCATGGGCGTCTGCCCGCCGGTGAGAACGGTTTATTGGGCGCTGGAAACGGCGAAGTTAGAGCGCTTTAAGAATAAGCTGCGGGAGATGAATAAATAATGTATGACCTGATGTTTTCCCCCATGCGCATCGGCACGATGGAAGTGAAAAACCGCGTGGTGATGAACGCGGCGGAGTTCAGCCTCGGCCAGGTGAGCGGCGAGCCCACCGAGCGGCTGATGGACTATTACGAAGAACGCGCGAAAGGCGGCGTCGGGCTGATCATCCCCGGCATCTGCCGCATAAACGACATGGGCGCGGCCTCCACCTTCACCCAGCTTTCGATGAGCATGGATCGCCACATCGAACCCATGCGGGAATTTGCCCGCCGCATCCACCGCCACGGGGCGAAGCTCTGCATCCAGCTCCACCATCCGGGGCGGCAGGGCTATGCCAGCGCCATCAATTCGCTGCCGCTGGTGATCCCGCTGGTGGACCGCTTCCCCGCCCTACCGGACCTGCTCTTTAAGTCAACGCCCCTGCTGCTGGGGATGGAGGCCAAAAAGCTCTGCTTCTCCACGCAGGCGCCCTCCAAAGGTCCCCTCTCCGCCCACGGCGCCACCCGAGTGCACGCCATGAGCCACCGGGAAGTGAAATCCGTGATCCGCGATTACATCAACGCCGCCGTCCGCTGCAAAAAGGCGGGCGTGGACGCTGTGGAGCTCCACGGCACCCACGGCTACCTCATCCACCAGTTTTTAAGCCCCAACACCAACCGCAGGACCGACGAATACGGCGGCAGCTTTGAAAACCGCCTGCGCTTCTTAAAGGAGATCGTGGAGGGGATCAAGGCCGAATGCGGGGCCGACTACCCGCTGATCGTGCGCATGACGGCGGACGAAATGTACGCCCGCGCGGGTATGCCCGGCAAAGGCTATACGCTGGAAACCGGCGTGAAGATCGCCAAAGCGCTGGAAGCCCTCGGCGTGGACGCCATCGACGTTTCCTCCGCCTGCTACGACACCTATAACTACTGGCTGGAGCCCACCTCCTTCACCCCCGGCTGGCGGGCCTATCTTGCCAAAGAGATCAAAGCGGCGGTGAAGATCCCCGTGATCGCCGCCAACTACATCCGCTCCCCCGAACAGGCCGAGCGGCAGCTGGAAGAGGGCGTGCAGGATTTTGTGGGCTCGGCGCGGAACTTCATCTGCGACCCCCACTGGGCGAAAAAGGCGCAAGAAGGGCAACCGGAAACCATCCGCCGCTGCATCGGCTGCCTGCACTGTATCGATTCCTTCATTTCCAACGCCATGGTGGGCAAACCCGGCGAATGCGCCCTGAATATGGGGGTGGGAGAGGAACGCGCCTATTATGCCCCCGCCCAGGACGGCAAAAACCGACCCGTGGCCGTGATCGGCGCGGGCCCTGCGGGGCTTACCGCCGCCGTCGCGCTGCAAAGGCGCGGCTTTCAGGTCACCGTGTTCGAGAAAAACGACCGCCCCGGCGGGCAGGTGATCACCGCCGCCGCGGGGCATCTGAAGGATAAGCTCTATTGGTGCATCGAGGACCTGATGACCGAGGCAAAGGCCCTCGGCGTTACCTTCCGCTTCGGCGAGGAAGCCACAGCCGAAACCGTGAAAGCGATCTCTCCCTACGCGGTGTTTCTTGCCGCGGGCGCAACGCCCGTCCGCCCCGGCTCCATCCCGGGGATCGATAACGAAAACGTATACACCGCCGCCGAGATTTTAGACGGCAAAGCAAAGCCCGAAGCAAAGCGCGCGGCGGTGATCGGCAGCGGCCTCACCGGTTTGGAGGTGGCCGAAGTCCTCGCCATGAACGGGGCAAAGGTCACCGTTATCGAAATGGCCGATCAGATCGCCCCCAAAGCCTGGTTCCAGCACGTGGACGATTCCATGGCGCGGCTGCGCCCGCTTGGCGTGACCGTGCACACCGGCGCCGCGCTCAAGGCGGTGGAGGCGGACCGGATATTGCTGGAAGACACAAAAACCGGCGACGCCGTGCACCGGCCCTGCGACGCCGTGGTGCTCGCCATGGGCGTGCGCCCCAACACCGCGCTGCTGGAAGATCTGAAAACGGTCTGCGCCAACGTGTATGCCGTAGGCGACGCGGGCAAGGGCGGCAGCATCGGCAAAGCGAACCACAACGCCTACAACGCCGCAATGCGTCTCCCCGCGCCGTAATCCCGATTTTTCAAAAGAACAGAGGTCAGGGTTCTGAGGTTTCCGACGGTTTTGTTCCGTCGCCTCAGAATTCCGACCTCTTATTTTTACAAATATGCCCGCAGGCCGTTTTGCAGCGTATCCTCCATGTGGATGAGCTTTTTGGCGATGTCCTTTGCTTTTTCCGAAGCCGCGCCGTATTGGTTCAGATAACGGTTCAGGGATTTCACACCCATGTTGCAGCCGTCCGTCATCAGATCCGCCACGGTGCGGTCGCTTTCTTCCATTTTCAGCTTCACGGTGGTTTTCAGCCAGCTCATTTTTTCCGCGATAGGGCTCGGATCCTTGCCCAGGTCGTCAAAGCGGTTCAGCTCCTCCTGGATTTCCGCCGAAAGCCGCGTGTGGTTCGTCTTGCATTCGGTCAGTGTACTTTTCAGACCCTCCGCGTGCACGTAAGGCAGCACGTCGTCGATGGACTGCGCCCCCATCTTCGCCCCCGCGTCGCACTCCCGCAGGAGTTTCACGGTATCCTGCTCGATCATAGTCTCATTTCCTTTCGTTTCTTCTGATGCATTTTCAGTATACCCCAACTGCGGAAAATCATAC
>CACZOP010000215.1 GCA_902782845.1 Oscillospiraceae bacterium
GGCGTCGGGTCTCACCTGCCGGTTCGGTCGGCGCTTCTGCTGCGCAGAGTTCTCCACAGGAGAACCGCGCCCTCGGCGCCCCGCAACGCACCGACGGTTTTCTGACGATTTTCCTTGATATACAAAGGTTTTTTCTATCCTTTTCAGCCGACAGAAAATGCTTTACCGCTTTCGGGGCGCCGAGGGCGACGCCCCCTACGGGGTTCGATGGTTCCCTCAGTTTCCCGATAGTGGATAATTCAACTTCAGTTTTCAGTTTCTCTTTCTTTCATTTTTTTAAGTTCCGTAATGGCGAATGGCACGCTCAGCACAAAGGTGCAGACGTCCGCCGCCGTCTGGCTGATCTGTACGCCCGTGAGCCCGAAGAGCACGGGGAGGATCAGAATGGCGGGAATAAAGAAGATGCCGTTGCGGGCGGAAGCGGTGACCGACGCCTTCACGCCCTTGCCGATGGATTGCAGCATCATGTTCGCCATCACGATCATGGCGTTCAGAGGCAGCACGCAGGCCTGGCAGCGCAGCGCCACCTTCCCCATGGCGACCACGTCGGGGTCGTTCCGGAAGAAAGCGATCACCTGCGGGGCGAAGGCAAAGCAGAGCACGGCCACGCCGCTTAAAAAGATCGCGCCCCATTTTACACAGAACCAGAAGCCCTCCCGCACGCGGCCGTAGCGCTTCGCGCCGTAGTTGAAGGAGCACACGGGCTGGTAGCCCTGCCCGAAGCCGATGAGCGCCGAGAGCAGCAGCATCATCACGCGGGAAACGATAGACATGCCCGCCACCGCCGCGTCCCCGCCCCGGCTGCCCGCCGCGTGGTTGAGCAGGATGGTGGAAACGGCTGCCAATCCCTGCCGGAAGAGGGACGGCGCGCCGCCGTTGAGGATCTCCAGAAAATTTCTCCAAGTAAAGCGCACGTTTTTAATGTGCAGGCGGATATTCTCCCCCCTGCCGCAGCCCAGAAGCAGAACGAAAAAGCTCACGATCTGCCCTGTAACGGTGGCGATGGCGGCGCCGGCGACCCCGAGCCGCAGCCCGAGAATCAGAATGGGATCCAGCGCCATATTGAGCAGCGCGCCGCTCACCAGACCCACCATGGCATACATGGCGCTGCCCTGAAAACGGAGCTGGTTGTTCACAACGAACTGGCAGAGCATAAAGGGCGCGCCCAGCAGGATGATACGCCCGTAGCTCGCGGCCATTGTCCGGGTGATCTCCGAAACGTCGTCGGAGGCCAGCGCGCGCACCATGGGGTGCACGAAAACGTTGCCCAGCGCCGCGATAACGACGCCTGCGATCAGCGCCATGGCAAAGCCGGTGGAGGCCATCTCGGAGGCTTCTTTGTTCTTGCCTGCGCCGAGCAGGCGGGAGAGGCAGTTCCCCGAGCCGTGCCCGAAGAAAAAGCCCGTGGCCTGAACGATCGCCATCAGCGGGAACACCAGGCCCACCGCGGCGGAGGCCGCCGTGGCGTTTTCGGGGATCTGCCCCACGAAAAACGTGTCGGCTGAATTGTAGATACCCGTGACCAGCATGCTGATAATGGTAGGCACCGCAAGCTGAAGGATCAGCCGCGGCACCTTTGTTTCTGTCAGGTATGCATACCGGTCGGGTTTTTCTTTTTTCTTCATCGAAAAACCTTTCCTGTGATGATTTGTTTACAGTTTGTTGTTCTGCGGTTCCCGTATGCGGGATCAGTAGGTCATGACCCAGGTCTGAAGGAATTCCAGCCCCAGCTCGGTGTTCTGCACCTTCAATACTTTTACGGCGACTGCCTGATCGAAGTGGAGGATGCAGGGGCAGTCGAATTTGAGCTCGGTGATGTGCCCGCCGGCTTTGTCGATGGTGGCGGTCACCTGGCCCTGCGGGTATTTGGCGTGCAGGCCTTCAAACGCGACCATGTCGCCCGCGCCGCCTGCCACGTCTTCGGTGCGAAGCAGCGGACCGATCACACCGGCGCTGCCCTGGCCGGGCTGGCAGTCAAGCTCGGGATTTTCGTCGGTGCCGGTGGATTTCAGGGTGATCACGTAAGCGTCGCCCTTATCTTCCACGATCACCTGCGAAACCTGTGAGGAATTGATGGAAATAGAGCTCAGGCCCTTGGGCGCGACGTCGTTGATGGTGCCGGGGACCTCGTCGAAATTCTCTTTCATGTTGGCGTCCATCAACGTTTTCGCCACTTTGGCGATGGCGTCGTTGCCGCCCACGTCAACGATGTTTTTATAGTTGCTGGTGTAGTCGTAGGTGCGGGTGATGGACTTGGAATCCGTGGCGATCTTGTTATAGGCCGTTACGTAGTAGGCGATGGCTTCATCCCGTGAGGCAAAGGAGCCGAGGCTGTCGGCTGCAGCGGGCTTCGCGGCCGCGGGGGTCTGCGTTGCCGGGGTCTGCTGCGCGGGGGTCTGCGTCGCCGGGGTTTGCTGCGCCGGGGTCTGCTGCGCGGGCGCCTGGTATCCGCCGACGGATTGGCTGCCGAACAGCTGCAAAACCTCCGCCGGTACTCTGACCACCACGCGGGTGCAGGCTGTGAGCGAAAATACGATCATCAGCGCAAGGATGACCGAAAACCATTTTTTCATCATTTTATATCATACCTCTCCATTTTCTGTATATTATATAATACATAATAAAGGGGGCGTTTGTCAATAGCCAAATTGTTCCCTCGGCCGATATAAACCTTTAATCGGCGTAATAATCAACAAAATGGTGGGCGACCGTGCCGTTACCGGCGGCGTTGATGGTGAGGGTGGTGCCGCCGTTCATTTCGGGCTCCCAGTAGCAGCCGGGGCCGTCTTTCACGCAGTAGGTCAGGCGCACACCCTGATAGAGAATGGAATAATCGCTTACGTGATCGTGGCCGCACAATACGTTTTTGGTGCTGCCCTTTTCTTTGATCAGGTCAAAAAAGCCGTTGCTCCGGGGCGACCAGCCGCCGAATTCATGGCGGGAGCCGTAGGACGTTTCGGCGTATTCCCCGATGAACGGCGCGTCTTTGTCCGATTCCCAGTCGTTGACGCCGGTGGCCTCTTCCCAGGCGGTTTTGTATTCATAGAGCGGGATGTGGAAGATGATCGAGCTTTCCACCGGCTTGCCGGCCGCCTTTTCAATGCCGTCCAGCGCCCAGGAATACCATTCAAACTGCGCGGGCCACAGGTGGTCGTAGTTGTCGTCGCCTCTGGGGCCGTTGATGGAGTCGTCGGTGCGGATATAGTCGTGCGTGTCCATCATGAAAATCGTGTGGATGATCTCGCCGTTCTGGGTGACGTTGATGATATAGTTGCCGTAGCCCATATCCGCGGGGCCGAACCTGAACAGGCAGTGCTTTGCCTTGGTAAAGTTGTAGGCGCACCAGAATTCGCTCGGACAGCCCTGCCCGTCGTGGTTCCCCATCACGGGCGCCCAGGGGATCCCGTAGGAGTCGATCATTCTGATCATCTGGATATAGGCGTAATCGGTCCACGCGTTGTCGCCGGAAAGGGTAATGAGGTCGGGCTTCAGTTCCTTCACCAGCCTGTCGGTGGTCTTTTTGACGCCGGCGCCCATTTCGCCAAGCGCTTCATCGGTTCCCATCTGGATGTCGGCGAGGTTCAGCACCACAAAATCCCGGTTCGGGTCTTTTTTCAGCTCCACCGCATAGCAGCGGCTGAAGGTCTGGTCCTTCGACCAGTTCTCGAAAAACGCCTGCTCTCCGCCCCGGAAAAACGAAGCGATCTGCGGCCCGATCAGCATGGAAAGGCAGAGCACGGAGATCAGAAACCGCTTAAAGCCGATGGATGGATTGTAATTCATAATAACGCTCCTTTTTGTTTTGTGGGATATAATATACGCTTTTTGTCGGATAAGAGGCGGGGGAAAACAGCGCAGAACGCTTTCGGTCCCGCCGTCGCCGGTCCCGAAGGGACAAAGGTCCGGCGTTATCAATTCTTTTTCACGAAAACGGCAAACCCGCCTTTGTCCCGCGCGCTTCCCGTGAAAGGAAAACCGGCGTGCGTGCCGCCGGTTTTCCATGGAAACGATACAGTCCGCGGTTATTCTCCGTCGCCGGAGATGGAGTGCGCCAGCTCCTCAAACATCTCGTTGCGTTCGTCGTCTTCGTTTGCCAGCAGGGCGCGGCGCTCGTTGAGGGCGATATACATTTTCTCGCGTTTCTCGCCCACCAGATCGTAGAAGAAATAAGGGATGATATTGATAAACGTGGGGATGATTTTGAGGCCGCGATAAAGGAAAAAGATCTTCTGATACACCAGTTTGTTCCCCTGAGACCAGGGCAGGGAGGTGATGGTGGTGTCGTAGTTGGTCCATTTGAGCACCGCCAGCCCCATCACGGTGTTCAGCGGGGCGATCAGCTTGCCCAGCATCTCGGTGAGCAGGCCGATGGTGCCGTCGGGCCGTTCGCCGGTCATATATTCGGTGTAGTCGCGGATCTCTCTGCCGACCTCCGCCTCAAACACGTTGGCGGGGCCGTTGTTGACGGCGTTGACGGCGAGGCAGACGGACGATATGATGCACACGTAGAGGCGCTTATCCACAAAGGGGATGCTGAGCGCCACCATGGCGATGTAGGTGAAAAGATCCCAAAGCCGCAGGGTGATGATCGCCGTTCGGTTGCTTTTGAACAGCTTTTGGAATTTGGGTATAAAGGTCACGCTCAGGGGGTTCAGGATGTTTTGCGGCAGCTCCACAAAGAAGTTGGCGATGGCGCCGCCGAAAATCTCCAGATGCGTGATCACGTCCCAGGCGTAACCGCCGTCGCTGACCCACGCGGTGGAATAGGCGGCAATGGTGTTGCGAAGCAGATATTTGTTTTTGAGAATGTAGAACAGGCTCTTTGAGATGGGGGCGGGCTTTGGCTGCAGCAGGATGCGCTCTTTGCAGTGGACGGCCATGGTCATGTTGCCGATAATGCCAAGCGTGCAGGCGATGGTGGCCATAATGGCGAAGAGCAGATTGGAGGGGAAGTTGATATAGCCCTTGTTGTGGAAGTCCATGATGGGAACGAAAATGGCGTAAACGAAGCCGGCGCCGAAGCCGCCGATGTATTCCTGCAGCAGGCCCACGGTGATCCTGTCTTTGGGGTTTGCCGTCTGCATCGAGAGCATATGCACCCGGGGGATGTTGTAGATTGTGGAGAAGGTTTCTATGATAAAGAGCATCACGAAAACGAAGATGATCTTTCTCGGGTCGTTATCGGACGTGTGCCCCATAAACATCGCGCCGTAGTACAATGTCAGAATCGAAATATAATACGGGGCGGCTGTGAGCAGGATATAGGGGCGCGCCTTGCCCCAGCGGGTACGGGTCTTGTCATACGCGATGCCCATCAGGGGATTGTTCAGCGTGTCGTAGAAGCCGATGAGCAATTCAATAAAAAGCACATATTTCAGATCGATGTGCAGCACGTTGACGTAATAGAGCTTCCGGTAGGTATCCACACCCGCAAGGATCTTTGAGGCAAGGTCCGCAATGGCGGGGTAAAGCATCTCTTTGGGCGTGAGCACGCCCGTGTGGAACATTTTAATGGCGAAGTTCGAGTATTTTTGCAGCTTCCCTTCGCCTATGGAGGCGGCGGAATTGTCTTCTGCCGAAAATACGCCTTCCACAAAATCCTTTACGTTTTTTTTGTTTTCACTCATCTTGGATCCGTCACCCTCTTTTTACACAAAAAATCACGTTTTTGTAAATTCTTTTTCAGTTTATCATAAAACAAAAAAGAATGCAATGGTTTTTGGGATTTCTTTTTATTTTATTACATAAAGCGGACGCAGCAGGGTGCTCCGGCATAAAATGTCAGGGGAAAAGGGTGTTTTTCCTTTTACCTACCTGTTTTTCGGTAAATACGGTTGACAAGTACGCCCGCCGGTGGTATGATGAATTGTAACCTACTTGAAAAGTGGGTAGGATTGCAGACAAGAAAGCGGCTGTGCCGCTGCGCAGAGCGCTTTCGTATTCGCACACGCCTGCCCCGAAGGGCAAATCGGCGGGCGTTACAATCATTTTATTTAATAGGGAACCGGGAAGTTTCCTGTCATACAAAAAACGCAAAGGAGATGGTTCGTTTGCATACCATATATGCGGATAACGCCGCTACAACAAAGATCAGTCAAAGGGCGCTGGAGGCTATGCTGCCTTGTTTTACGGATGTTTACGGAAATCCTTCGAGCCTGCACACACCGGGGCAGAAGGCCGCGGAGGCGCTCTGGCAGGCGCGGGAGGACGTGGCCGCCTGCATCGGCGCCGAGGCGCGGGAGATCACCTTTACCTCCGGCGGCAGCGAGGCGGATAATCAGGCTATCATTTCCGCCGCGCGGCAGGGCGAAAAGAAAGGAAAAAAGCATATCGTTTCCACGGCGTTTGAGCATCACGCGGTGCTGCACACGCTGAACAGACTCAAAAAAGAGGGGTTTGAGATCACCCTGCTGGACGTACACGAAAACGGGCTGATTACCCCCGGGCAGGTGGCGGACGCCATCCGCCCCGATACCTGCCTTGTGAGCGTGATGTTCGCCAACAACGAGATCGGCACGGTGCAGCCCGTGAAAGAGATCGGCGCCGTCTGCCGGGAGGCGAAGGTCCCCTTCCACTGCGACGCGGTGCAGGCCGTGGGGCATCTGCCCATCGACGTGAAAGAGCTGAACGTGGATTTCCTCTGCGCTTCGGCGCACAAATTCCACGGTCCCAAGGGCGTGGGGTTCCTTTACGCCAAAAAAGGAACGATCCTTACCAACCTGATCGAGGGCGGCGCGCAGGAGCGCGGCAAGCGGGCAGGCACCGAGAATCTTCCCGCCATCGCGGGCATGGCGGCGGCGCTGAAGGACGCGGTCGCGCACATGGACGAAAACGCAGAAAAGATCTCCGCCGTGCGGGACCGGCTGATCGAGGGCATTTCCGCCGTTCCCCATTGTGTGCTCAACGGCGACCGGGAGCAGCGGCTGCCCGGCAACGTGAATTTCTGCTTTGAGGGGATCGAGGGCGAGAGCCTGCTGCTTCTGCTGGACGACAAGGGCGTTTACGCCTCCTCCGGCTCCGCCTGCACCAGCGGCTCGCTGGATCCCAGCCACGTGCTGCTTGCCATCGGCAGGCCCCACGAGATCGCCCACGGTTCTTTGCGGCTGTCGCTGAGCGAGGAAAACACGCTTGCGGACGCGGACTATATCATTGAGGCGGTGGAAGAAACCGTCTCGCTGCTGCGGGGCATGAGCCCCGTGTGGCGCGACCTTACCGAGGGCAAAAAGCCTTTTGTGACTGAGGAATAACCTTCAAAACGGAAAGAAAAGAAAGAGGAATTATACGATGGCATTATACAGTGAAAAAGTGATGGACCACTTCCGCAATCCCCGCAACGTGGGCGTGATGGAAAATCCCGACGCGGTGGGCGAGGTGGGCAACGCCAAATGCGGCGATATTATGAAGATCTACCTGAAGATCGACGACAACGTGATCACCGACGTGAAATTTGAGACCTTCGGCTGCGGCAGCGCGATCGCTTCCGCTTCCATGGCCACCGAGATGATCAAGGGGAAGCCGTTGGACGAGGCGCTCTCGCTCACCAACAAAGCGGTGGTGGAGGCGCTGGACGGACTGCCCGCGCATAAGCTCCACTGCTCCGTGCTGGCAGAGGAGGTCATCAAAAAAGCGCTGCAGGATTATTACGAGCGCAACGGGATCGAATATGACCGCAGCCTGTTCCCGGATTGTGAAAGCTGTGAACACTGCGGCTTGTAAATAACGACAAATCGGAATTTGTTTTCCGAAAAAGGAGGACAGAAAAATGACGACCAGAGAGATGCAGGACGAGATCATCCGCCTGCGGAAAGAAAAAAACGTCTGTGTGCTTGCCCATGCCTATATGAGCCGCGACATCTGCGAGGCGGCGGATTATGTGGGGGACAGCTTCGGCCTCAGCAAACAGGCGGCGGCGTCTTCCGCCCAAACGGTGATCATGTGCGGCGTGCGCTTTATGGCGGAAACGGTGAAGATCCTGTCTCCGCAAAAAAAAGTGCTGCTGCCCAATCCCGACGCGCTCTGCCCCATGGCGGAACAGATCGACAGGGACATGCTCCGGCAGCTCAAAGAGAGCTATCCGGGCTATACGACGGTGGCCTATATCAACACCACCGCCGAGACCAAAACGGAGTGCGACGTATGCGTCACGTCTTCTTCCGCGCAGAAGATCATCCGGAATATCCCGGGCGACAAGATCCTTTTCGTGCCGGACTGCAATCTGGGGAACTATATCGCGCAGCAGACGCCGGAAAAAGAATTCCGGTTTATGCGCGGCGGCTGCCCCTCGCATCTGCGGGTGACGGTTGACGACGTAAAGCAGGCGAAAGCGGCGCATCCGGACGCCTTGTTCCTTGTGCATCCCGAATGCAGGCCGGAGGTGACCGCCGCGGCGGATTTCGTCGGCAGCACCACCGAGATCATGGACTACGCCCTCAAAAGCGAAAACCGGGCCTTTCTCATCGGCACCGA
>CACZOP010000216.1 GCA_902782845.1 Oscillospiraceae bacterium
ACCGCCCAGAACGAGACCATGACCGCAGCGCCGTAAAGTAGTTGCAAATAAGGCGTCATAACTCCCCTTTCCTGCAAACGCAGGTCCTTTCTGAAAAATCAGATCGAATTGTTACAGCTTTAAGAATGAAGCAAGAATGGCATTGTAGAGCGCCGCGTTTTCGAGAAACGAGAAGTGCCCCGCGCCCTCGATGCGCGCGAGCCCCGCGTCGGGGATCAGCCGCTCCATTTTTTCCGCGTCCGCGATGGGCGTGGCGGTATCGAGCGTGCCCCAGATCAGGAGCGTGGACTGTTTGATCCCGGGCAGCAGATCGGTGAGATCCTCGTTTACCGTGTTCACCAGCACCTTGCGCATCAAAGGCGACGCCGCCTTGTAATCCGCCGAGCCCATTTTCGACTGCATTTTATCGAGCAGGGCGGGACTTCTGGAGATCAGCTTTTTGCCGAATTTGACCGCGCCCTCTTTCATTTTCTGCTCCGCGGTCTTTTCGGGCCGGATGCCGGCGGAATCCACTAAAATGATCTTCGTGATCTCGAAGGGCAGGCGCTCGCGGTTCGCCATTTTGATGATGACCCGCCCGCCGAAGGAATGGCCCAGCAGGATCACTTTTTTACAGCCGAAATGCGCTATAAAATGAACGACAAAATCCACGTAGTCGTCCACGTGCCAGTCGAAGGGCGGTTCCGGCGTTTCGCCCGCCCCCGGCATATCGGGCGCCAGCACCCGGTATTTTGCGGAAACCGGCGCCGCGGAATTCCGGAACAGCTCGCAGTTGGAAGCCCAGCCGTGGAGCATGACCACGGTTTCCTCGCTCTGCTCCCCCAGATCCAGATAATTGGTTTCAATTTGATCGATCGTCACCGTCATAAATACGTTCTCCTACCGTTTGCGCGCAAAAAGCGCAGTTTTATTTAACAGGGAATCTCCCGGCAGAACAGAGGGAAAAGCCCTGTGCCTGTTAAACAAAATTGATTTTTTACGCCCGCCGATCGTCCCTTCGGGGCAGGCGTGTGCGAATACGAAAGCGCTCACCGCGATGCGGCGCAGCCGCTTTCCTGTTAGCAGTGTATGCCTGCCGTCAGTTTTCGGTGACCAGGCCGCTCAGATCCTCCGGCTGCGCGTCCGCCCAGAGCTTTTCGAGACAATACTGCTCCCGCTGCTCGGCGCTGAACACGTGCACGATCACGTCGCCGTAGTCCAGAAGGATCCAGCCCGTGGCCTTCCCTTCGATCCGGTCGGGACGGATCCCCGCCTGCTCCAGCTGGAATTCCACTTCCTCCGCCAGAGAACGGATGTGGGTATTGGAGGTGCCGGTCACCAGCACGAAGTATTCCGTGAGCACCGTGAGGTCCGCAACCTTCAGCACTTCGACGTCCAGGCCCTTTTTGCTGTCCAGCGCTTTTACCGCCAGAACGGCTTTCTGATTGTCAAGCATCGTTGTTTCCTCCCAAAAGAATTTCGTTATATGCGGCCAGCGTGTCCGGATGGATGGCCCGCCGCCGTTCGCTGAGTTCAAAAATCGTGAAACGCAGGCCTTCCTCCATGGCGAGCTCCAGCGACTGCCGCGCCCGCGCACGCATATCGTCCACGCCGGGATAGTCTCTGTCCGCCGAGATAAAATCCGCCGTAAAGAGGATCTTTTCGGCAAGGCTCATATGGGCCCGTCCGGTGGTATGCCAGCGGACCGCCGTTACGATATCGGCGGGGAGCCCGTAGACTTCCTCGATATACGCGGCTCCCGCCATGGCGTGCCAGAGCTTTGGCGCCGCCTTCTCCACCGGGGTCAGCGCGATCCCGCGGGCGGCGAAGAACGCCAGCGCCTCCTCCTCCGGCTGCTCCTTGAGCACGTCGTGCAGGATCCCCGCCACGTAGGCCTTTTCGGGATCCCAGCCGTAGACCTCGCTGAGAGCGCGCGCGCAGTCGGCGACGCAGAAGGAATGATGGAGCCGGAAGGGGCTCAGCCTGCGCGTTATGTCTTCTTTGTAAACCTCTATATTATAATCCACAATACAGACTCTTTTCAAGTATATATTTTTCCGTTTGCGGAGAAACAAGCCCCGCGACGGACGCCTTTTTTTGTACCTTTTGACGTATTTCGGTGGAACTTAAGGGAAAGGGCTCGAATTCCATCACCCTGACGCTGCCGTATGCCCGCAGCGTTTCGTCGGCATAGCGCTCCAGCGTTTCCCGCCTGCCGTCCCCGTTGCGCACCGCGGCGCACAACGAAGCGTTTTTTAAGATCTCCTGCCAGCGGTACCAGCGGTGAAAGGACAACAGCTGATCCTCGCCCATCAGCAACCAGATCTCCGCTTCCGGGTACAGGGCGCGGAAATGCGCCACCGTATCCACCGTGTAGCTCTTGCCGCCTTTTTTCAGCTCGAAATCCGAGACCGTGAACCCGGGCCCGGCAAAGGTCTGCCGGCACATGACGAGCCTGTCCGCGTCCGATGCGAACACGTTGGCCTTAAAAGGCGAGCAGGCGGCGGGCAGAATGAACATCCGGTGAAGCGCGCAGGCTTCTGTCGCGGCGTTCGCAAGCTTCAGGTGCCCCAGATGCGGCGGATCGAAGCTGCCGCCGAACAGGCCTATCCTGCCAAGGCTCATCGCTGTTTTCCGCCCGTGGGCTTCAGGCGCTTGTCCCTGCCCTTTTTATCCGTGAACGGGCTTTTCTTTTTTTTCAGCACCACCGTCTGCCTTTTCTCCCGGGCGGGAGCGGAAACGGCGGGCTTCTTTTTCACCTCGTGGAGCTTGGGATTACAGCGGTAGAGCACCATGACCCCGCCGATCACCTGCACCACCTCGGCGCCCGTGGCGGCCGCCAGCGCTTCGGCAGCCTCCCGGGGAGACAGGGGCGAGGTTTCGGTGAGCACCTTCAGTTTGATCAGCTCCCGGGCCCGGAGCGCGTCGTCCGTCTGGGCGATCAGCGCGTCGCTCATGCCGCCCTTTCCCACGTGGAAAAGGACCTCCAGCCCGTTTGCCTGCGCGCGCAGTGAAGCGCGTTCTTTGCTTGTCATCATTGTTATTTTCCTTTATCAGATATAGTTTTTCAGTTCTTCGGCGAGCTTCCGCAGGGCGTTGCCCCGGTGGCTGAGCGCGTCTTTTTCCGCCGCCGTAAGCTCGGCGAAGCTCCGATCGCCCACCATGAACACGGGATCGTAGCCGAAGCCGTTGTCCCCCCGGGGCGCGTAACCGATTTTCCCTTCGCAGGCCCCGCGCACGGTAAAGCGACGACCGTCGGGGAACACGCAGGCCACGGCGCTCACAAAACGGGCGGTCCGGTTTTCTTCGGGCACGTCTTTCAGCTCCTCCAGCAGAAACGCCATTTTTTCGGCGTAGGAGGTCTCCTCCCCGTGGTAGCGGGCGGAAAGCACGCCCGGACGGCCGTCCAACGCGTCCACGCACAGGCCGGAATCGTCGGCGATGCAGGGCATCATGCTGTCGGCGCAGCCGCCCACAGCCTTGAGCATGGCGTTTTCCTCAAAGGTTTTGCCGGTTTCCTCCACCTCGTTTAAGAAGACGCCCTTTTCATAGTCAAGATAGACCTCGATCCCCAAGGGGGCAAGGATCCGCCGCAGCTCTTCCCGCTTTTTTAAATTATGAGTGGCGATTAAAAATTCCAAACAGACCTCTCCTCTTTTTCTTTTCGCTCTCTTCCGCCTGTTTGCGCGCGGCTTCCGCTTTCTCGGCGGCGATGCGTTCGGCTTCCGCTTTTTCCGTCGCGATGCGCTCGGCTTCCGCTTTTTCCGCCGCGATGCGCTCGGCTTCCGCCTTTTC
>CACZOP010000217.1 GCA_902782845.1 Oscillospiraceae bacterium
ACTTCGTAAAACTCCTGCGGCGTGATGGCGGGCGCCTGCTCTTTATAACCGTTTTCAAAGGTGACCGCCTTGTCGCAGTTGATGTCGTGGTTGCCGTCGATCACGATCACCGGCACGCCGGTATCGGCCTCAAAGCGGCGGAGCTTTTCCGCCAGCTCCACATGAGCCTGCTTTTCGCTGTAGCGGGTCAGATCCCCGGGCAAAAGCAGGTAGTCGATCCCCTCGGTTTGCACCCGCGCGCGCAGGGTATCGAGCGCCGTGTCGATGATGGCTTCGCTTTCTTCATACTGCTTGCAGTCGTTGCGGCAGTATTTCATCCAGGCTTCGCAGCCGTTCCCCGTCATGCTTTGCGGATAAAAATGCACGTCGGAGAAGGTTGCAAGCTTTAAGGTCTCCGCCGGCTGCGGATCCGCCCGCACACGGGAAACGGGAAGGATACCCGCCAGCAGCAAGACGGAAAGCGCCACGCAAAGAAGCTTTTTTGCAGTTTTCATACGGTTTTTTCCTCTTTTGTCTTAGTATATCATTAGTATACATCGGTTAGCAGTTGAAATCAAGAGCGGAATTGTGAACGGTTGCAAAAAACCTATATAAAAAAACAGAGCGAAAATCACATCCAACGCAGCCCGCAACCTGCGGTTGACATTATTTTGCCAACGATTTGCGCTTGACTTTGCGCCTGTTGTACAGTACAATAGCATACAATGGCAACGTAAGGAAGGAATCATCTATGACCCTCGGAGAAAAAATCGCGGTGCTGCGCATGGGGCAGCGGCTCTCGCAGGAGCAGCTCGCCGAACAGCTGCAGGTCAGCCGGCAATCGGTTTCCAAGTGGGAAGCCGGCAAAAACGCGCCGGATCTGCGCGTGATCATCGCGCTGTCGGAGCTGTTCAGCGTGACCACCGACACGCTGCTGCGGGATGAGCTGCCGCTCCCCCCTACCTATATCGAACCGCTGTTCCACCCCAAAGAGAGCGTAAACTACAACCTGAAGTATTTCGGGACCGACGGCTTCCGGGGCGAAGCCAACGTGGCGCTCACCGCCGACCATGCCTATAAGATCGGTCGGTTTCTGGCATGGTATTACGCTTCTCCCCTTTCGGGCGCGCGGGAAAACCACAAAACCAGGGTGGTGGTGGGCAAGGACACCCGCCTTTCGAGCTATATGTTTGAATACGCCCTTGTGGCGGGGCTCACCGCCGGCGGCGCGGACGCCTATATGCTGCACGTGACCACCACGCCGAGCGTATCTTACGCCGTGCGGCAGGAGGATTTCGACTGCGGCGTGATGATCTCGGCCTCCCATAACCCCTATTACGACAACGGCCTGAAGCTGGTGAACGCCCGGGGAGAAAAGATGGAGGACGAAACGCTCATTCTGGCGGAGAAGTATCTTGACGGCGACCTTTCGGATTTCCGTTTGGAGGGCGACGACCTGCCTGCGGCAAAGCGGGAAAAAATCGGCAAAATCGTGGACTACGCCGCCGGGCGCAACCGCTACGTGGGCTTTCTGATCTCCACCGCCGCCAACGATTACAAAAAGCTGCATATTGCGCTGGACTGCGCCAACGGCGCCTCGTGGATGATCGCTCCCTCGGTGTTTACGGCGCTGGGCGCGAAGGTGAGCGTGATCAACAACACGCCGGACGGACTGAACATCAACACAGGCGCCGGCTCCACCCACATCGGCGCGCTGCAGAAATTCGTGCGGATGAACGGCTGCGACGTGGGCTTTGCCTTCGACGGCGACGCGGACCGCTGCATTGCGGTGGATGAACAGGGCAATATCGTCAACGGCGATCACACCGTGTTTATTCTGGCGCAGATGCTGAGAAGCAAGGGGCTCTTAAAAGGCAACCGGGTGGTGGCCACGGTGATGAGCAATCTGGGCTTTTTCAAGGCGCTGGAGGCGGCGGGGATCGGCTGCATCCAGACCACGGTGGGCGACAAATTCGTCCACGACGCCATGGCGGCCAACGACTGTTCCATCGGCGGCGAGCAAACCGGCCACACCATCATACGCAAATACGCCACCACCGGCGACGGCATTTTAACGGCGATATTGCTCACCGAGCGCATGGTGGAAAGCAAGCAGCCGCTGAGCGCGCTTGCAGCGCCTGTAAAGATGTATCCCCAAACGGTAAAAAACGTCACCGTGAAAAACAAGGCGGCCGTAACGGCGGACCCGGAGGTGCAGCGGCTGCTGGAGGAGATCCGGCGGGAGCTGGGCAACAACGGACGGATCCTGCTGCGCGAGAGCGGCACCGAGCCGGTGGTGCGGATCATGGTGGAAAGCAGCAGCCAGAAGACCTGCGACGCCTATGCCGCCCGGGTGGCGGAGCTGATCACAAACCGCGGGTATGCGTGGAAAGGGTGAATCGGGATTTAATGAAAAGTCGACTGTCGCCCGTCGCGAGAACAATAGGAAAACGCCTGCGCGTTTTGAATTGTATTGCGAGAAGCCTTGCTGACAGTGCAATCACAAATAGAACAAAGATCCTCGGCAAAGCATTCTGTCGACTTTCGCCTAGAATTTGACAGCTTCAAATTCCGATTTGTCTATCAATATTGAATATCATAACTCTCAAAAACAAACAGAAGGAAAGGAAATACTTATCATGTGCGGAATCATTGGTAAAATCGGAGAATCGAACGTCACGCCCGACCTGATCGAGGGGCTGAAAAAACTGGAATATCGCGGCTACGACTCCGCGGGCATCGCGGTGGAAACGGAAGACGGGATCAAACGTCTGCGCGCCATGGGCAAGATCAGCAATCTGGAGCAGCGACTGGACGACACGCCCCTTGCGGGCTTTGCCGGCATCGGCCATACCCGCTGGGCCACCCACGGCGAGCCCGCCCAGCGCAACGCCCACCCCCACAAGAGCCCCTGCGGAAAATTCACCGTGGTGCACAACGGCATCATTGAAAACGCGGGTGAGATCAAGCGGACCCTGCTGCCGGCCGACAGCGTATTCACCTCCGAAACCGACACCGAGGTGGTGGCGCACCTGCTGACAAAATATTATACCGGCGACCCGGTGGCGGCGCTCTCCAAAACCATCGCGGCGCTCAAGGGCTCCTACGCTTTGGGTATCCTCTGCGCGGACTTCCCCAAAACCGTGTTCGCGGCGGCCTTCGGCAGCCCGCTGATTGCGGCGAAGGGCAAAGACGGCATGTATATCTCCTCCGACGCCGGGGCTGTGGCGGCGCAGGCCGAAACCATCTACAAGGTGGAAAACCGCCAGATCGCCGTGCTTACCGAAACCGAGATCCGCTTTTATGACGAAAACGGGGCGGCGATCGAAAAAGCGCCCGTGACCCTGAACGTGGACGCGCTGCAGATGGACAAGGGCGGCTACGAGCACTATATGCTTTATGAGATCATGCAGCAGCCCGCCGCCGTGCGCCAGACCATTTTGCCCCTCATTAAAGACGGAAAGATCGTGCCCGAGGGCAGCGGACTGGACGAAAGCTTCATCAGAAACGACCTGCGGGAGATCGTGATCGTGGCCTGCGGCTCCGCCTATCACACCGGGCTCGCGGCGAAATGCCTGTTTGAGACCTACGCCCGCGTGCCCTGCCGCGCCGAGATCGCCAGCGAGTTCCGCTATGCGGACCCGGTGATCGACGAGCACACCCTCACCGTGTTCGTGAGCCAGAGCGGCGAAACCGCTGACACGCTGGCCGCTCTGCGGCTGAGCAAAGAGAAAGGCGCGAAGGTGCTTTCGATCGTAAACGTGGCGGGCAGCGCCATCGCCACCGAAAGCGACGGCGTGATCTACACCAAAGCCGGGCGCGAGATCGCCGTTGCCACCACCAAGGCCTACTCCGCGCAGCTGAGCGTCTTCTACGCCCTCGCCATCTTTGTGGCGGCGCTGAAGGGGAAAATCACCGGGGAAGAAGAGAAGGCGTTGGTGCACGCGCTGGCTTCCCTCCCCGATAAGATCCAGGAAACCATCGACAAAACCGAAGAGGCCGCCAAAGCGCTGGCAACGAAAATCTACAGCCGCGGCGATATGTTCTTTATCGGACGACAGCTCGACAACGCCGCCGCCACCGAGGCTTCCCTCAAAATGAAGGAGATCAGCTACCTCAATTCCCAGGCCTACGCCGCAGGGGAACTCAAGCACGGCACCATTTCGCTGGTGGAGCCCGGCACGCCGGTGATCGCCATTGCAGCCGAGCCCGCCATCGCCGCGAAAACCCACTCGAACGTGTGCGAAGTGAAAGCCCGCGGCGCGTTCACCGTGGCGGTGACCACCGAAAAGCAGGCGCCCGTCTTCGCCGACAGCGACCTTGTGATCACGGTGCCCGACGTGCACGACTGGTTCACCTGCTCCCTCACCGTGGTGCCCATGCAGCTTTTAAGCTACTATACCGCCAAGAACCGCGGCTGCGACATCGA
>CACZOP010000218.1 GCA_902782845.1 Oscillospiraceae bacterium
CGGTTCCGTCGTCCATCCGGAGAAACCGACCGTTGCTGTCGTATTTCCGGATCACGCCGCAGACGGTCTGATAGTCTCCGCCGCTTTTTTTTGCGTCGGCAACGAAAAACGTGATCTCAACGGACGGCGGGTTCTCCATGTGCAACAGAAAATTCAAACGGTTTGCGATCTCTTCTTTCCGGCTTTCGTCCAGCTCCGTCTGTTCCTTCGTCAGGCGCGCAGCTTCGTCGATCAGGTCTTCATACCCCGTCAGCGCGGCAAAAGGAGAAAACTGTGCGGCGCGGTTCAAACGGGACATCTGCGGGTGGTTCGGATCGACGTAGTGCTCGCGGTCGATGATATCGCCGTATCTTTTTCGCGCTTCCGTAATGATGCCATCCTCTTTTTTGTCTGTCATGTTTGTCTCTCTGTGTCTGATTCCTTCATTTTATTCGGATTCCGCTTTCCAACGCATACGGATATACTTCCGCTCCCAATCGGGATCGGTAAAATCGTCGTGCTCGCTCATTTCGCATCCGCTGCAAAGATCGTCCGCCATTTCAAGAATAACGTCGTATAATTCAAGGTTCTGTTTCCAACGGTTATCGATCGCGTCGAAGCCGTGGAGAGCGCCGAGAATATTGCCGGCGATCGCGCCGGTGGAATCGCTGTCGCCCCGGTGGTTGACCGCAGCGACCAGCCCTGCCGAAAAATCATCGTGGTATTTCAGGGCGCAATACAGGGCGATCGCCAGCGCCTCGTCGCCTTCCCATCCTTCGCCGAGACGGTGGATGTTCTCTAAATCATCCGCTTTATTCTCCGATAAGTCGACCGCAAGGTGCCAAAGGGCGGTCAGTTCACCGATCTGCGGATCCGTTTTGAAAATATCCGCCACGGTCTCCATGGCTTCCGCGGTGATTTCCTTCAGCGTCATCGGATGCTCGGGATAAACGATACGACTGATGATATGCGTCAGCACAGCCGCCGGCATATACCCCAGCGAATTGCCGTGGGTGATCGCCGCCAGATTCGCGCCTTCCTTGTCTATGGTCCGGATATCCGCGTACGGGAATCGTTTCAGTCCCATCGGCGCCACGCGCATCACACCCCCGCAGCCCTTGCTGTGATTGGGCGGATCGTCAACGGAGCCGTGCGGTTTTCCGTTTTTCTGATCGTAGAGGGCGGAAAGGCAGGTGTTCCCCGGCGCGCGCCTGCTGAACAGCTCCGGCACGTCCAGCAGCCATGAAATATGATGCCGCCCGTCGGACCGAAGGCTTTCTCTGTTCACGCCGCTTATCTCCTGCGTACATAACCAATCCTGATACGAGGTCGGGACGTACATCGTGGGCTGTCCGCCGATCCCGCGCAGCGAAACGCGGGTATCGCCCACAAGGATCCCGTTGGCGGTAAACAGGGTCATTTGCGTGTCGTCCGAAATCAGCGCCTTTTTGCTGAGCGGATCGAGTTCGTAATTCTGAATCCCGTTGGGGCCGTAATGAGAAAAAATCTGCCCTTCTCCCCAAAACTCCACCGCATAGCCCAGCGCGTCTCCCGCCGCGCCGCCGATCAGGCAGCCGCGGATCTTATCGAGCGTCTTTTGGTTCATTTTTTCCTGCATACTCGTTAGTCCTTGCATTTTTATCGGAGCCGTAAAGCTGTTTTATTCGTTTTCACAGAACGTCGTCCGCCCACCGACGCAGGGTGTCTTCGCTCGCGTCCGGCGCGAAAAGCTTAGACGCGGAGATCGAGACGGCAGGGGAGAGCATCGGCTTGATTTTTTCGGCTGTTTTGCCGATATCGCTGCCGCCGGAGGTGGCGAAAAGCGCGATTTTCTTCCCTGCAAAATCGTAGGATCTCAAAAAAGTGACGATGATGTTCGGCGCGCTGTAATACCAGATCGGGAATCCCACGTAAATCACGTCGTAATCTGCCATGTTGTCGATTTTTGTCTCTATCGGCACGTCCTTTTTCCCGATTTTCTCTTTGTTGCACCTTGCCAGCGGATTTCTCCAGTTTAAATCCTTTTCGGTGTAGGGTTCTGCGGGCGCGATCTCAAACAGATCCGCTTCCACTGCAGACGCAAGCCGTTCTGCCACTTGCTTCGTTACGCCGCTTGCCGAAAAATACGCTACCAGTTTCTTCATGTTGATACCTTCCGTTTGTTTTGTTTTTAAGCTATTGTATTTGCGAATCATTGATTCTTATGGTCTTTTACTTTTTATGGCCGCCGACCTGATTGTTGCGTTCGATGGCGGTGGCGCCTTCCTGCAGATTCAGTCCCTTCACCACGGCGTTTTTGCCGTAGCGGTCCCGGATGTGAAGGAGCGCTTCCTGCATTCTGCGTTCTTTTTCCAGCGCGGCGTCTTCCGCCTGCTTTGCTTTTTCTTCCGCCGCGTAGTCTCTGAAGAAGCTCAGCTGTTCAGGCACGGCTTTTTCCATCGTCCGGGCTTCCTCCGCCGTCAGCAGCCGCGTTACGGTGATGTTAAAACGGCGGAGGGTCAGGTTTTTGTCGACGATCTGGTCGTAGATTTCGCAGACGGCCTCCATGATCCTGTCGGAGGAGGACATGTATCTTCCGAGATTCTGCGAGCCGTGTACCCGCTGCGGCGCCTGTCGTCCGTAGTAATCCGCTTTTATCCTGCCCTTGTACTTCGCGGCGGTCTTCGGATCGCGCAGGTTCGAAACGTCGTAGGCAACGTCCAGCACAACCTGATCGGTCATCAGCCCTTTGCGGACCAGATCCATGGCGAGGCCGTCCGCCATTTCCTGCACCACGATACGTCCTTCTTCAAAACTATAGGGACGTGAAAGCACCTGCCCCGAGCTGAGGCTTTTTGTCTCGGGCGTGTAGGCCTTGCAGTCGGCGATCTCCGTCGGTTCCCAGCCCCAGGCGTGGTCGATCAGCAGCTCCGCGTTGATCCCGAACAGCTTATATAACAGCTCTGCGTTGTAAAAGTCGTTAGCTTTTCCCGCGGAGCAGCGGGCAACGTCCCCCATGGTATGCATGCCGTTCTGCATCAGCTTCCGGGCGATCCCGGGCCCGATGCGCCAGAAGGAGGTCAGGGGCGTATGGCACCAGAGTTTTTCCCGGTAGCTCATTTCATCCAGTTCCGCGATCCGGACGCCGTCTTTGTCGGCGGGCATCTTCTTCGCCACGATATCCATGGCGATCTTCGCAAGATACAGATTGGTCCCGATACCGGCAGTGGCGGTGATCCGCGTTTCTTTCAGGACCTGACGGATGAGCATCATAGTGAAATCATGCGCGTTCATCCGGTAGGTCTGCAGATAGGGTGTGGCGTCGATAAATACCTCGTCGATGGAATACACCAGCAGGTCTTCAACGGATACGTATCGCAGATAGATTTCCACAATGCTGCGGGAATACTCCATATAATAAGCCATGCGGGGCGTCGCGACGACAAAATCCAGTTCCAGCGACGCTTCTTCGGCAAGCGCCGATGCGGATATGGATTTCCCCGTAAAGGATCTTTTCGGCGCATTCTGTTTCCTCGCGCGGTTATACTGCTCAATGATTTGCTTGGCTTCAAATAACCGCGGACGGCCGGGAACGCCGATCGCCTTCAGCGCGGGCGAAACCGCGAGGCAGATCGTTTTATCCGTGCGGCTTTCATCTGCCACCAGCAGATTCGCGTCCAGCGGATCCAGCCCCCGTTCAGCGCATTCGACAGAGGCGTAGAATGACTTTAAATCTATTGCGACATATTGCTTTTTTTCCGTCATCCAGCCGTCCCGTCCTTTCGTTTACGGTTACAGTATACCATTTGTTTGAGATAAAAGCAACAAACTGATTGTAAACATATACAATTACAATTTTCAGATAATCACCTGTTTTTCAAAAATGACGCGCGATAACGCAAAAACGGCTTGTCATTTGCGTCGGTTCGGCGTATACTATGTGCATACCTGCGGAACCTTTGCCGTTTTCAGACAACGCTGACCGGCGGAACGGTTCTGCCGGTTCCGGAGAAAACTCACGCCGCCTTCATGGCAAAAGCTTTGCAGGCGGTGCAGCATTGAGACAAGGGGGCGAATGATGTTGGAAAACAATGCCGATCGGATCAGGAACGTTTATCTTGCCGGGCCGTTTTTCAACGAAACGGAGATCGGAAATATCGAATATGCGGAATCAGTACTGAAAAAAAGAGGGTTATCTGTTTTCAGTCCGATGCGGCACGACGTTGACGCCGAAAGGGGAACGGTCGAATGGGCGCATAAGGTGTTTGAGCTGGATCGGCATGCGATTGACAAGGCGGATATCGTAGCTGCGCTTTACTACGGCAGCAACGGCGATACCGGCACCGCGTGGGAATGCGGTTACGCGGCGGCGGTCGGCAAACCGGTTGTCCTCATTCACGTATTTCGGAACGCAAGCTCGAATCTGATGATGCATTGCGGATGTACCACGAATATATCCCTGAAGGATCTTGAAATCTATGATTTCAACGTCATGCCGGTTTACGAATTTGAAGGAGAAATGTACTGACGCTCTGTTTTTGCAAAAAAGAAGAGATTTTGTTTTGAGAGGTGAACACAATGTGCTGCAGATACAGTCTGGGCAGCGATCCGCTGGATGAGCGGGTGCGGAAGATCCTTTCGCTGATGGAGCGGGATTACCCGGGGCAATATAAAGTCGGAGAAATCTTTCCCGGCGATACGGCAATGGCGATTCTCGGCGAAAACGGGCGGCTGCGGCACGCGCCGGCGGTGTTCGGGTTCCCGGGGTTCGGAAAAAACCAATTGATCCTCAACGCCCGTGCGGAAACCGTGGAAAGCAGGCAGACCTTTGCGCGTGCGTTCAGAGAGCGCAGGGCGATCCTTCCGGCGGACGGTTTTTATGAGTGGAGCCACGACGGGAAGAAAACAAAGTATCTTTTTACGCTGGACGGACCGAGAACGCTCTATCTGTGCGGTTTGTATCAGTGGTTTAACGGAGAGTACCGCTTTGTGATCCTTACCCGTCCCGCCAACGACTCTGTAATCGATATTCACGACCGGATGCCGGTGATCGCCTCCGCGGACGAAGTGCGGGAATACCTGACGGATTACAACGCGGCAAAAGAGATCGTTGCCGTGTCGAATCCGTTTCTGCAGCGCGAAAAAGTTGAATCCGCAAAGGAATAAAAAACGTCAGGAGAAGAAGAATGACCATTCTTGTAGATATGGACGACACCATCGAGCAGCTTCTGCAGGCCTGGGTCGAAGGCGTCAACCGGGAATACCGCTGCAACGTAAAATATGAGGATGTTGCCGAATGGGACGTTTCGGCTGCGTTTCCGGGGCTCACGCGGGAACAGGTCTACGCGATCCCGATGCGGCAAGGCTTCTGGAAAACGGTGAAGCCGTTCCCCGGCGCTGCGGATGCGTTGCGCCGTCTGGTGGACGCGGGGCACGAGCTTCTTATCGTAACGGCAACGCAGTTTGAATCCGTCCCCGAAAAAATCAACGGTTTTTTGTTTGAGCATTTTCCTTTCCTTCGGCCGGATCAGGTGATCATTACCTCGAAAAAGCAACGGATCCGGGGCGATATCCTCATCGACGACGGCGTTCACAACTTAGAGGGCGGAGATTATATCAAAATACTGATGACCGCGCCGCACAATCAGAATTATAACGCCGAAGCAAACGGCATGATCCGCGTGCACTGCTGGACCGAAATCGAGGAAGTCATTGCTTCCGTTGCTGCTTCATCATAAATCAGACGGTCGGTATGGCTCCGCTTTTACCTGGAAGCCATAACGAAAAACAAAAGATCCGAACCCGTTCCCCGCTTGGAGATTCCGGTTCGGATCTTTCTGTTTGTTTGTGTATAAATACTTTTTTTGCACCGTCTGTACGTATTTTGCTGTCTCCGCGGTCCGCGGTGAGAACAATCGTCAGGCGCCCGGGGAATTACGCATTCAGCGATTCCATCCCCACGGCTGCCCGCAGGATCAGCCGCGCGTCTTCGGCGTTGATCGTCTGATTCCGATCTGCGTCACAGGCAAGCGCTTCCCGACCGTTTTCCGCATATTCTTCCAGTCCGACCACTGCCCGCAATGCCAACCGCGCGTCGCCCGACGTAACTTCTCCGTCGCCGTCAACGTCTCCGAGCAGAACGCTGTCCGTCTTTACTGCTTTTGCTGCGTCCGCGCCCGGCGTATCGCTGATTTTTGTGCTGTAGTCCAGCGAGATCCAGCCGGTTTTCCCGTTGTATGTGATCTTGCCCCAGAATTCTGAGATTTCCGTCACGTTAAGCGTGGTTCCCGCAGGGATCGTGCAATGGATGCTTGCCGTGAGCGAGGGCGACGAACGGAAGTTCATAACGTCGTTGGTCCGGTATTGTCCCGTCGTGTAAGGCTCGGGCTGATAGCCAACTCCCGGGTTGTTCGTTTTGTTGCGGCAGCGGAAGCTGCCGAATTCCGCGATACAGGCGCTGCGGTTGCATCTTCTGTGTCTGTCGGCAGACTCGAGCAAACAGAAACTGTAATGTGTTCTGCTGGTGCCGTTGCGCCCCGAGCACGCCCAGTCCGCTTCCGTGTCGAAGATATAATAACTGCCGTTCAGCCGCATCAGATTCCAATAATGCGGGCCGTAATCGTAAGTGCCGTGCATGATATAGCATTCCAGGCCGATGGCGCGCATCAGTACCATAAAGGCGTCCGCGAAATCGAGGCAGGTCCCTCTTTTTGTTGTTAAAAACGAATATGCTCTCGCAACGCAGTAGGTGTCGGCGGAGGCATAGTAATTGCATTCGCTGTTGATGCCGTTATAGATGGAATAGCTTGGATTGACCCCCTGATAGACTGCCCCGGTGTTGACGTAATCGTAGCAGAGCTTGACTTTTTCATAAGTGGACGCCGATTCGCTGAACAAAGACGAGAAGATCTCGGCCACCTTCCGGTCCAGCGGCGTATATCCTGTTGACAACGGCGCCAGGGGAGCGTTGTTCAGTAATGAAGCTGCCGTCATATTATCCCAGGCAAAAACGGGGAGCAGCAGCGAGCCGCACAGCAGCGCGGAAATCAGAATCGTTATCAGTATCCGTTTCATAGATTTCATTTTCATATATTTTCTTCCTTTTAATATCTTAATTTGTCGTATTCGGTAAACCGAAATGCGGTATCCTGTCCTGCAGGTTCAGGCTGAAACTCAATTTTGCATACTCTATATTATATTCCTTTTCACAAAAAGAATCAAACTGCGTTTTTTACGAATTTTTC
>CACZOP010000219.1 GCA_902782845.1 Oscillospiraceae bacterium
AATCCGTCCACCGCTTTCCAGTAGGTGTCGGGATCCTTCACCACCGCGGTGGCGTGGAGGCCGCCTTCGATGGGCTGCTTTGCCTTGGGCGCGGCGCAGGCTTCATAGAGCTCGTCCATCATGTAAAAGGGGACGAAGGTATCGGCGGTGCCGTGCAGAAAAACAGTGGGCGTTACCGAACGGCGCACGGCGTCGATGGGATTGTTCCTGCGGATGTTGAAATTCCCCCGCGCCGTGGAAACCAGATTCACGGCGTTGAACAGCGGGAAAGAGGGGAGCCCCGTGTAGGTTTTCAGCACGTGCCTGAACTGGGCGGTGCAGGTGGTAAAGCCGCAGTCGCATACGGCGGCCTTCACGTTTGAGGGCAGGGCTTCGCCGGTGGCGAGCATCACGGTCACCGAGCCCATGGAATAGCCCTGCAGCACGATCTCGGCGGCGGGGTCCATGGCGACGATATAGTCGATCCACGCGATCAGGATATCCTTGTCCCGGTAGCCCATGGAGCAGTAGTGGGTCTCGTCGTTGCCCCAGCCTCTGAGCGAGGGGCAGATGCAGCTGTAGCCCAGCTCGTGGAAGTGTTTGGCGAACAGCGCGGAGGAGGAGGGCGCGGAGTTGTAGCCGTGGCAGCACACCGCCCACTTGTGGGAATCCGGGTCTTCCGCGGGGATGATATAGCCGTGGATCCTGCCGGTTTTTTCGGTGGTGATGGTTCTGTCTTCGCCCTTATGGTCGTTGAACCAGCGCTGGCCGTCGCCGTAGAGGTCGCCCTCATACATCGCGTCCTGATTGGGGTCCGGCTTGTCGAACAGCGCCACGAATTTGCGGTTCAGCTTCGTGTTCAGCCCGCATTCGTAGATGAGCGCTCCCGCGCCGATCACGGAAGCGGTGATCCCCGCGCCCGCAGCGAGCGTTTTTTTGATGACAGACATATAGAATGCTCCTTTCGGGATGGAATTGGTCGGGTTTGTATGGAAATCGGAAATTGCGAAGCCCATGCGGAATGCGGAGTGATCGCGAATCATGGTCTTTCCGGAAAAAACCGTTGTTTTTCATGCGCTCCGGCAGGAATACAACAGCAACCAGGCTGAAGAAATTCCGAATTCCGCCTTCCGAAATCTTAATTGATTTCACGGTCTGCCGCTTCGGCCGTTGCTTCTTTTCCTGTGCTCTTGTAATTCTCCGAAAACTGTGTTATACTGTTTTTTGTTTCCGGAAAAAGGGAGGGCGGCGGATGGATTGTATCACGTGCGGGAAGCCGCTTTCGGTTTACGATATCGGCTTTTACAAAAAAATGGTGAACCGCGGCGCGGAAAGCTGCGCCTGCATCCCCTGCACCGCCGCGTATTTCCGCATGAGCGAGGCGCACGCGTGGGAGATGATCCGCCGCTTCCGGCGCATGGGCTGCACGCTGTTCCCGCCGCCGGGGGAAGACTGATCTTATTATACTTGATTCATTCCGGGAATGTCCCGCAAACACTTGCAGGAACTGTAAATTTTTTGTAAATTAACGTTTTCGGAGGCTGATACCATTATGAACATCGCGATCGACGGGCCCGCCGGCGCGGGCAAAAGCTCGGCGGCAAAGCTGGCCGCAAAGAAGCTGGGCTATATTTATGTGGACACGGGCGCGCTCTACCGGGCGGTGGGCGTGGCGGCGCTGCGCCGGCATATCCCCACCGACAGCGCAAAGGACGTGGCGGCGATCTTGCCCGAAATCAAAGTGGAGCTTGCTTTTGTTGCCGGTGAGCAGCGGGTGCTTTTAAACGGGGAGGACGTTTCCGACGAGATCCGTCTGCCCGAGGCCTCCATGGCGGCGTCCAACGTCTCCGCCATCCCCGCGGTGCGGGCGTTCCTCTTTGATCTGCAGCGTAACATCGCAAAAAAAACCGACTGTATCATGGACGGCAGAGACATCGGCACCGTGGTGCTGCCCGACGCCGAATGCAAGATCTTCCTGACAGCGTCGCCCGAGATCCGGGCGCGGCGGCGGTTCCTGGAGCTGGAACAGAAAGGCACGCCGGTGGACTACGAAACGCTGCTCTCGGAGATCAGACAGCGGGATTTTAACGACAGCAACCGGGCCATCGCGCCCCTGAAGCCCGCCCCGGACGCGGTGATCCTCGATTCCTCCGACCTCACGCTGGACGAAGTGGTGGAAAGAATCACGGCGCTGGCAAAAGAATGCGCGGAGGCGGAACACTGATGGCGGCGAAAGTGCGCGTGGCGGAAACCGCGGGCTTCTGCTTCGGCGTGGCGCGGGCGGTAAAAAAGGTGGAAGACCTGCTTGCGGCAGGGGAGAAGGTCTGCACGCTGGGGCCGCTGATCCACAATCCCGATTTTATCCGATCGCTGGAGGCGCGGGGGGTCTACGTGGCGAACGACCCGGCCGACACCCGCCCGGGGTACCGGCTGGTAATCAGGACGCACGGCGTCCCCAAAGAGACCTCCGAGGCTATCGTGGCCTCCGGTCTGCCCTTCTGCGACGTGACCTGCCCCTTTGTGAAAAAGATCCACAAAATCGTCGCCGAACGCTCCGCCGCCGGGGACGTGATCCTGATCGCCGGGGACGAGAACCACCCGGAGGTCATCGGCATCCGATCCTACGTGCAGACGCCCTCTTATGTGTTCGACAGCGTTGAAAAACTCCAGAAATTAACAGAATCGGGAAAAATTGCCTTTGACGATCCCGTTACCCTTGTATCGCAGACCACATTTGACGAAAAAGAATTCAAAATTTGCAAAAAAAATGCAAAAAATCACTATACAAATCTGAAAATCTTTGATACAATATGTAATGCTACCGCTCTCCGGCAGGCCGAAGCGCTTGCCATGTCGGGAGAGAATGATATGATGCTGGTGATCGGCGGGCGGAATTCGTCCAACACGCAGAAGCTCTATAAGCTCTGCGCCGAAAAAACGTGCACGTATCTTATCGAGAACGCTTCGGAGTTATCCGCAATAAATTTTAACGGCGTTTCTTCGATCGGAGTTACTGCCGGCGCGTCCACGCCGGACGGTAATATTAAGGAGGTATTAGAAACCATGTCCGAGATGCTCGAAAACATCGGAACAGTAGCCGACGCCGCAGGACAGGCGGAAGTTATTGCAGACCCTGAGGAAATGTCCTTTGAACAGGCTCTTGAGGAAAGCCTCAACAGCATGAACAACGATCAGAAGGTTGTTGGCACCGTGATGCACATCGCTCCCAACGAGATCCAGGTGGATATCGGCCGCAAGCAGACCGGCTACATCCCGCTGGACGAATACAGCTCCGACCCCAACGTGGATCCCGCGGCGGAACTCAAGGTCGGCGACAAGCTGAATCTGATTATCATGAAAACGAACGATGTGGAAGGTACCATCATGCTTTCTAAGCGTCGCTACGACGCCATCCAGTATTGGGATGCGATCGTGGAAGCAAATAAGGAAGGAACGATCCTCGAGGGAACGGTTGTTGAGGTCATCAGCAAGGGCTTGATCGTATTCGTGAACGGCATCAGGATTTTCGTTCCTGCCTCTCTGTCCACCGTCCCGCGCGACGGCCGGCTGGAGGAAATGCTGAATAAAGATGTGAAGTTCGTGGTCATCGACATCGACCGCCGCCGCCACAGAGCCGTGGGCTCCATCCGTGAAGCCAACCGCAGCCTCCGCAAGGAAGCGCGCGACAAGTTCTGGGCGGAAGCCGCCGAAGGTCAGCACTACACCGGCACCGTGAAGTCCCTTACCGACTACGGCGCGTTTGTGGAGCTGGTTCCCGGCGTGGACGGCATGATCCACCGCACCGAGCTTTCCTGGAAGCGCATCAAGCACCCCAGCGACATCGTGAATGTCGGCGACGTGGTTGACGTGTATATCAAGGGGCTCGATCTCGAAAAGAAAAAGATCTCTCTCGGCTACAAGAAGCTGGAAGACAACCCCTGGGAGATCCTGCGCAGAGATTATCCCATCGGCTCCACCATCACCGTGAAAATCGTCCGCATGACCACTTTCGGCGCCTTCGCCGAGATCTTCCCCAAGATGGAAGGCCTGATCCACGTTTCCCAGATCGCCAACGAGCGCATCGAGAA
>CACZOP010000220.1 GCA_902782845.1 Oscillospiraceae bacterium
CCCGAGGGCGTGGCCATCATGAAGAAAGAAAACGTGGGCGTTTCCATCACCGGCAACTCCACCAACCCCACCCGCTTCCAGCATCCCGTTGCCGGCACCTATAAAAAATGGTGTGTGGAAAACGGCGTGAAGTACTTCTCCGTGGCGTCCGGCGGCGGCACAGGCCGTACCCTGCATCCGGATAACATGGCGGCCGGCCCCTCCAGCTACGGTATGACCGACACCATGGGCCGTATGCACTCCGACGCGCAGTTCGCCGGTTCTTCCTCCGTGCCCGCGCACGTGGAGATGATGGGCCTCATCGGCATGGGCAACAACCCGATGGTGGGCGCCACCGTCGCCTGCGCCGTGGCTGTGGAAGAAGCCAGCAAATAAACGAAGCGCAATTCTATATCGATCGTTTTCGGCTCCCTGCGAGATCCGCGGGGAGTCTTTTTTTTCAGTCCGACTTTTTTCTGTTAAAAAAATCGGCAATTCCAATTTTTTTTAAGTTTCGCAAGGTAAAATAAATCTGCCGGGGGAGATCCGGATCCGCTTCTTCCGGCAAAACCGAAAAACGAAAGGAACGATACGGGCAAAAAAGCCGACGCTTCATTTTCTTTTTTGTTTAACAGAAAACTTCTCCGCAGGACAACGGGAAGCGCTTTGTTCCTGTTAAACAAAAGAGATTATAACGCCCGCCGATTTGCCCTTCGGGCACGGCGATGGCGAATACGAAAGCGCTCTGCGTAGCGGCGCAGCCGCTTTCTTGTATCGTATGGTAATAAACGAATGAAAAGAATCAAACGGACGGGCGCGCTGGCGCTGGCGGCGCTGCTGTTATGCGCGGTTATGCTGCCTGTTCTCCCGTCGCTCCGGGCAAACGCGCTGGAGTTTGTTCCCAGATTGACCGCGCCGGAGGAATCCAACGGCTATTACACCTCGGGCAATCTGTTCTGGCGCTGCGGATACGGGATGCCGAACTGCACCTGCTACGCCTTCGGCCGCGCCTATGAGATCCTTGGGACCGTGCCGCGGCTGAGCCACCGGGACGCGAACAAGTGGTATGATTATAACGTTGAAAAAGGCTACTATGCCTATGGCGCGGTCCCGAAGCCCGGCTCCGTCGCCTGCTGGACCACGGGAGCCTACGGCCACGTGGCGTTTGTGGAAACCGTGAACGACGACGGAACCATAACGATTTCGGAATCCCACTGGAGCGGCACGTATTTCGATACCAGAACGGTTGCCGCCGACTGCGGCTGCTATGCGGGGTTCCAGGGGTTCATTTACGTGGGCGAGGCTGCCGACGGCACAGCGGCGGATTTCTCGGAATTCGCGGGCCTGCGCGACGTGGGCAACTGGGCTTACGCCTCGATCTTTCACCGGGAAAGCGGAAAAAACATTACGGTTGACGACGAGGGCAACGTGTGTTTAAGCGAGCAGAACGATCCCACGGATCTGCGGCAGATGTGGTATCTGACCAAAGAGGAAACGCCCACCGGGGCATATCAGATCATCAACGCCGCCACCGGTAAATGTCTGGACGCCACGCGGCGGGACGATGAAGCGATTACCGGGATCCGGGCGGATACGGATAACGACACGCCCGCCCAGCGGTGGTATCTGGATAATTCCGACGGGATCCGTCCTGTTTATGCCGGCAACACGGTGATGGATCTGGCGGACGGCAGCACCGAGGGCGGCACGGATATCCGGATGTTTACATATAACGGTTCCGCCGCGCAGAAATGGGGGCTCCGGATCGTGCCGCGGCTGATGCAGACCACGAGAACGGAAAACCATACCTATGAACTCTATCAGGGCTGCGTTTCCTGGAATGAGGCGCGGGCGTTTGCCGAAGCGCAGGGCGGACATCTGGTCACTGTTACCTCCGAGGAGGAGCAGATCGCGGTGAACGCGCTGCTGAAACCCGAGATGAGCGGCTTATGGCTCGGCGCCACCGACGAGGAGACGGAAGGCGAATGGAAGTGGGTCACCGGAGAACCGTTTACATTCTCTCAATGGAATCCCATCGGCGAACCGAACAACAAAGACGGCTGCGAACATTACGCGCACCTGTTCTGCGCTTCCGCCTACTGGAACGACGTGGCGGTGGAAAGCGACGTGGTGGACGGTTTCGTGGTGGAGTATGAGCTGATCAAGCCCGTCGCGCCCGTGAACGTCGCTGCCGAAGCGACGGCGGAAAACACGATCACCGTTACATGGGACGCTGTTGAAGGCGCGACGAAGTACCAGGTTTACCGCTACGACAATGCGAAAATGGATTATATCTTTGCCGGCGCCGCCTTTGCCGAAGAGGGAGAAACACCCCGGTATGTTGACAAAAATCTGGAAAACGGGGCGGTTTGCTACTATAAAATTGCAGCCGTGAAAAAAGCCGGCGACGTGGTTCTGATCAGCGAACAGTCCACCGGGGCATGCGCGCAGGCGGTCGGTACGCCTGCCGTTCCGCAGAACGTGACCGCGAAACAAACGGCGGACGGTACGGTGACGGTTTCGTGGGACGAGGTGCCCGGCGCGACGCAGTATTATATCTACTACCGTAACGGTGCGCGGGACAATTACGTTTTCAGGGGAGCGACCTTCGCTTCCGGCGCGACGCCCACGCAGTTCATCGACGCCTATCCGAACGACGGCGACGTTTGCAGCTATAAGGTGATCGCCATGACGCTGGCGGACGGCTATACGCTCGCAAGTGAGAAATCCGCGGCGGCAAAGGTAACGCTCAACTGAAATATCTGTAAGAAAACAGAAAAAGACCTGCACAGGCGGCTGAAACATACCGCTGAAGGGTGCAGGTCTTTTGCTTTTATCGTGGGGAACCGGATATACCGGTTACATGGGATCGCCCTCGATGCGGCGGGCGATGGCTTCCTTGAGCAGCATGTCTTTCACCTTCATAATGCGGGTGGTGGCGCTGCGCTCGTTTTCGTCCAGCTTCATGGTGATATACTTGATGGTCTCTTCATACTGGGGGATCATCACGTGCTCAAGGGCGTTCACGCGCCGGCGGGTTTTCTCGATCTCCGCTGCCATCAGCTGGCAGGATTTTTCGATCTCCGCCAGACGCATCAGATCCGGCAGAATATCCGAGATATACTGCACCGCGGCGTCCAGATCCATGGAGGTGAAGGCAAAGCCGTAGGGATAGATATCGGCGGCGTCGGCGGTTTTCAGGCTGGTTTCAAACACGGGGATACGCACGCTCATCACGTTTTTTTCGCCCACCGACACGCTCATTTCCTGCATGGGCAGCATCAGGGCAGTCTGCACGTCGGCGTCCCGCATGGTGCTGCGCGCCACCGCCATGTGGGCGTTCGCTTCCCGCACGCCCGCTTCCACCTTCTGCCGCAGGGCTTTGTTTTCCCGCACCAGCTCCATAAAACGGCGCATGAGCTCGTCGCGCTTGTCTTTCAAAAGCTTATGCCCGCGTCTCGCGGTAGTGAGCTTCCGCTTGAGATTCGTCAGCTCCATGCGGGTGGGATTTACGTTCAGGATTGCCATAAAGACCTCCTTACGCGTCGTAATACTGCTCCAGCAGTTCGTTGGAGATTCGTTTCAGCTCGCTTCTGGGCAGGATCTTCAGGAGCTTCCAGCCGATGTCCAGTGTTTCTTCGATGCTGCGGTCGGTCTCGTTGCCCTGCGATACGTATTCTTTTTCGAAAGCGTCCGCGAATTTCGCGTAGAGCTTGTCGATCTCGGTGAGGGCGGCTTCGCCCAGGATCACCATCAGCTCCTTTGCGTCCTTGCCTCTTGCGTAGGCGGAGAAGAGCTGGTTCATGGTGTTGGAGTGGTCTTTGCGGGTCTTGCCTTCGCCGATGCCCTTGTCTTTCAAACGCGAAAGGGAGGGCAGCACGTCGATGGGCGGGGTCACGCCCCGGCGGTAGAGCTCACGGGACAAAATGATCTGCCCTTCGGTGATGTAGCCCGTCAGGTCGGGGATTGGGTGGGTCTTATCGTCTTCCGGCATCGAGAGGATCGGGATCATGGTGATGGAGCCCGTTTTCCCTTTTTGCCGTCCGGCCCGCTCGTAGATGGAGGCAAGGTCGGTATACATATAGCCGGGGTAGCCGCGGCGGCCGGGCACCTCTTTGCGCGCGGCGGAAACTTCCCGCAGCGCGTCGGCGTAGTTTGTGATGTCGGTGAGGATGACCAGCACGTGCATCCCCAGGTCGAACGCCAGATACTCCGCGGCGGTGAGCGCCATGCGGGGCGTCGCGATCCGCTCGATGGCGGGGTCGTTGGCGAGGTTTGTAAACATCACGGTCCGGTCGATGGCGCCGGTTTCGCGGAAGCTCTCCACAAAGTAGTTGGATTCCTCAAAGGTAATGCCCATGGCGGCGAACACCACGGCGAACTGCTCGTTTTTGCCCCGCACTTTTGCCTGCCGCGCGATCTGCGCCGCAAGTTGGGCGTGTGGCAGACCGGAGGCGGAGAAAATGGGCAGCTTCTGCCCGCGCACCAGCGTGTTCAGGCCGTCGATGGCCGAAACGCCGGTCTGGATGAATTCCTGGGGGAAGGTCCGCGCCGCCGGGTTCATGGGCGTGCCGTTCACGTCCATGCGTTTTTCGGGGATGATTTCGGGGCCGCCGTCAATGGGGCGTCCGAGGCCGTCGAACACCCGGCCCAGCAGATCAGGCGAAACGCCCAGCTCCATCTGTTTGCCCAGAAAACGGATCTTGCTGGTGGAAAGGTTGATGCCCTGCGCGTTTTCAAAGAGCTGCACCAGCGCGTCGGCGCCGTCCACCTCCAGCACGCGGCAGCGGCGGGTCTCGCCGTTTTCCAGCTCGATCTCGCCCAGTTCCTCATATTTAACGCCCTCAACCGCTTTCACCAGCAGCAGGGGGCCTGCGACTTCCTGCAGGGTTCTGTATTCTTTCGGCATCAGGCGTCCTCCTTTTCTGCAATCACGGCGTCGATCTGCCCTTCCAGCAGATCCGAAACGCGTTCAAATTCCGTTTCTATGTCTTTTTCCTGTACGTATTTAAATCTGCCCACGTCTTCTCTGCCCGGGATGGCGGCCAGCTTGTCGATCTGCGCGCCGAGCTGCAGCGCGTCGCCGGCCTTGTCGTAGTAGAGCAGCACCAGACGCATCATCAGGTATTGCTTCCGCAGGGAGGAGTAGGTATCCACCTCGTGGAAGGCGAGCTGATGTAAGAAGTCTTCGCGGATGGACCGGGCGGCTTCCATTTTCAGCCGGTCGCCGGGGGAGAGCGCGTCCATACCCACCAGCTTTACGATCTCTTCGAGGCTTGCTTCCTCGCTGAGCAGCGCCATCATGCGGCCCCGGAGAGTCATCCAGTCGGGCGCCACGTTTTCGTTGAACCATTTTCCCAGGGAATCGGTATACAGAGAATAAGAGGTGAGCCAGTTGATGGCGGGGAAGTGCCGCTTGTAGGCGAGAGCGGAATCGAGGCCCCAGAAGACCTTCACGATCCGGAGCGTCGCCTGCGACACGGGCTCCGAAATATCGCCGCCGGGCGGGGAGACCGCGCCGATGACCGAAAGGGACGCTTCCCGCCCCTCGGAGCCGAGGCAGATCACGCGGCCCGCACGCTCATAGAACTGCGCCAGACGGGAACCCAGATATGCGGGGTAGCCCTCTTCGCCGGGCATCTCTTCCAACCGGCCGCTCATCTCGCGCAGCGCCTCCGCCCACCGGGAGGTGGAATCCGCCATCAGCGCCACCGAATACCCCATATCGCGGAAGTATTCCGCAATGGTGATGCCGGTGTAGATGGAGGCTTCCCGCGCCGCCACGGGCATGTCGGAGGTGTTGGCGATGAGCACCGTGCGCTCCATCAGCGATTCGCCCGTGTGGGGGTCGATCAGTTCCGGGAATTCGTTCAGCACGTCGGTCATCTCGTTGCCGCGCTCGCCGCAGCCGATATACACAACGATGTCCGCTTCCGCCCACTTGGCAAGCTGGTGCTGGGTCACGGTTTTGCCGGAACCGAAGGGGCCCGGGATCGCCGCAACGCCCCCCTTGGCAATGGGAAAGAGCGCGTCCACCACCCGCTGGCCGGTTACCAGCGGACGGTCGGGGGATAATTTGGTTTTATAGGGTCTGCCGCGGCGCACAGGCCATCTCTGCATCAGTGTCAGCGGCGTTTCTTTTCCGTTGTCGGCGGAAAGGGAGCCGATGGCGTCCTCCACCGTATAATCGCCCTCGGCAAGGGCTTTGACCGTGCCCGATACGCCGTAGGGAACCATGATCTTGTGTTTTACCACGTCGGTTTCCTGCACGTAGCCCAGCACGTCGCCGGCGACGACCGTGTCGCCTGCCTTTGCCGTGGGATAAAAATGCCATTTTTTATCGCGGTCCAGAGACGGCACCTCAATGCCGCGGGTCAGGTTGTTGCCCGCCACGGCTCTGATGGCCTCCAGCGGACGCTGGATACCGTCGAAGATGCCCTGGATCAGCCCGGGGCCCAGCTCCACGCTCAGGGGCATGCCGGTGGACTCCACCGCTTCGCCGGTGCCAAGCCCCGCGGTTTCTTCGTACACCTGCACCGAGGCCCGGTCGCCGTGCATCTCGATGATCTCGCCGATCAGCCGTTGTTCGGATACGCGGACCACGTCAAACATATTCGCGTCGCGCATGCCCTCCGCAATGACCAGAGGACCCGCGACCTTTACGATTTTTCCTTTGCTCAATCAGCTCACTTCTTTCGTTGGGGATTGTTGGGGATCGCTTGGTTATTATCGAAAATCACGTGTCTTTCAGAATATCGGAGCCCACCGCCTGCTCCACGGAACGGCTCACGTTCCGCATGCCGAGGCCGGTGTTGCCGGTCACGCCCGGAATGGGGATCAGGGCGGGGGTAGGGCGTTCGGCGTAGCGGGTCAGCTCCGCGTCCATTTCCGCCGCCAGCTTTTCGGTAATGAAAATCACCGCGTAGTCGTCCGCCACAGCCCGCAGGAGCTTCGTGCCTTCGGCGCCGTTGTCGGCGGGAAGGATGTTGAGCCCCACCGAGGCGAAGCCGTAGATGCTGTCTTTATCGCCCATCACGCCCAGCTTCAGGCCGTTTGGCGACTGCTCAAAGAAGGGGGCGCCGGCGTCGGGCGCGTTTGCGTTGTTAAGCATAAAGCGTTCGCATCCTTTCTTTGATCATACCGTCGCTCACGCCGTTCAGCTTCGCGCTGAGCAGGATCCGGACGTTTAATATCTCCGTTTGCACCGCGTGCCAGTAGGCGGCCAGCGGCAGCACGCCGAAGGTGTTGTTCCTGCCGTCGCGCAGCGTTTCGGTAAGCAGGTCGTCGCAGCTTTTTTCAAACGCCGCGGGACTTTCTTTCAGCGCTTCTCCCGCCGCCGCATAGGGCGAGTGCGCGATCAGATCCGCAAGGCTTTCCATGGAGTCCACCTTCAGAAGCCGTTCTTTTGAAAAGTCGTCGCAGCCGCAGACGCAGCGGGTGATAAAGCTCCCGGTTTTGCCCGAACGGATGCAGCGGCAGAGGATCTTGAGATCGGCAAGCGCCGCTTTTACGTTGGCATAGCGCAGCAGTAAAGGGTCTTCTTTTTTTGCGAACGCAATGGACCATTCCATCGCCGCCCGGTCGATCACACTGTCGCCCAGCTGCGCGAAGCGGGTTTTGGTGAGAATGTGGTAGGCGCTGCGGTCGGCGTGCTGCAGGGGAGCGGGCAGCTTGTCGTTCTGCCGCTCGAATACCAGCGGCTCCAGCGCCGCAGGATCGTAAACGGACGGGCGCACGAAGAGGCCTTCGGTCGTTTTTTCGCTGACAAGCGCCTTGAGCATGACTTTTAAGTTTTGGAAGTCGTTGCCGATCAGAAGGCTGTCCAGCGCGTGGGGATCCGGCAGAATCTCAGCGAGCAGCGCCCAGGCGTCGTCGCTTTTCTGCTGCAATGCGGCGGAAAAACGGTTCCCTTCCACGGCATAGCCCTTGTCCCGCAGCCGGCGGACCGCTTCCTCAAAGCCCGACGCCGCCACGGCGGCGTTGAGCTCCGCCTGCGTAAGGAGCTTCGGCTCATTGGCGCGGATCCTTGCCACGGCATAGGTAAATTCGGTTTCACGCATGGCGTTTCTTCCTTTCTCAGCCGAATAAGATCTCGCCCGCCTGCGCCCTTAACGCGTCGCGGGCGGCGTCAAACAGCGCCTTGAGCGTGCAGTTGAATTCAATGCTTCCGTATTTCAGTAAAAAGCCGTCTTCGATCTCGGCCGGCGTTTCGCTCACGGTGATCCCTTCGCCCAGCTTCGCCGCAAAATCCGCGGGCATACGGGCCAGATCCTTTTCGTTCAGGCAAAGCACGCCCTGCCCCGGCTGCCGGTTTTTGTTCGCAAGGGCTGCCAGCGTACCGAAGTAGGTTTCGGCGGGGAGACCGTGAAGCTGACTCTGCGCCTCGGCCAGCGTTTCGTCGATCATGGTGATCTTCGCGCGCAGCAGCGCCTGCCGGGAGTTGAGCGCCCCGGCGGAACGGGCGCGCGCCTCAAGCTGCGCGGCTTCTTTGTTTGCGTCCGCCTCCATTGTGCGGATCGTTTCTTCCGCGTCAGCCCGGGCAAGTGAAACGATCTGGGCCGCGCGGGCGTCCGCATCCGCGGCGATCCCGGCGCACTGCGTCTCGTTTTCTTCTTTTAAACGGGCAAGGATGTTATCCAAACCGGACATAGTCGTCCCTCCGTAATGTTTATTTGATCCCGTAGGCGTTCTGCAGACCGCTGAGGGCAAGCACCGAAATCAGCAGCGCAAGGATGGCGTAGGTTTCCACCAGCGCGGCAAAGGTGATGGCCTTACCGGATTCGTTGGGTTTTTTTGCAACGATGCCCACGCCCGCGGCGGCGGCCTTCGCCTGATGGATGGCGGAGAAGTATCCTACCACTGCCATGGGGAGATCGGCGGCCAGGAACGCAAGACCCTGCTGCCAGGTATAGAGGGGAGGCTGTCCGCCCATGATCTGGGTGAAGCTCAGGGTCAGAATGGCGATCAGCAGCCCGTAGAGGCCCTGGGTGGCGGGAAGCACCTGGAGAATCAGCACCTTACCGAACTTGGACGGGTCTTCCGACACCACGCCTGCGGCGGCCTGTCCCACAAGAGACGTGCCTCTGGCGGAGCCCATACCGGGTAAGCCCGCGGCCAGCACCGCGCCGAGAATGATGAAGAAGATTGCGAGAGTGTGTTCCATGATTAAAGTTCCTCCTTGAACCTATAATATTTTGTATTTGTTTCAAAGGGCACGAACGCTCTGCCGCCGCCCTCGTAAAACTTGGAAAAGAATTCCACGTATTGCAGCCGGTTGGTGTGCACGTAGGCGCCGATGATGTTGATGGCAAGGTTCGCCGCGTGCCCGGCCACAAAGACCAGCAAAAACGAAACGGGCTTGATCACCGGGTTTTTCGGCAGCGTGCCCAGCATGTTCATCACTTGGCCGATTACGCCGGTGGCCATGCCGAGCGCCAGCAGACGGGCGTAGGAGAGCACGTCGCCGAGATAGCCCGAAAACAGGTTGTATACGCCGTAGAGTCCGCCGCCGAGCTTGCCCGCAATGCTTTTGGAGCCGCGGCCGGCCGTGAGGATCACCAGCGCCACGCCGGCGATCAGAATGTAAACGTATACGCCGTCAAGCGCAGTGTGGACCGCGCCGAAAATCCGGAACAGCACGGTGCCGAGCTTTGAGTAACCCGCCGGGGGCTCGCCGCCCTGCCAGAACAGGCCGAAGAAGACAGGCGCGATGCCCACCACGGTTAAGAAGGTGGGGATCGTATCGAAGACCGCATCCAGCTTATGGCCGTTTTTGATGTCTGTCCAGCCCTTCATCAGCACGCCCCAGAACAGGTGGGCAAGTCCTAAAATGAAGCACATGATCAGCACGTTCATGGTATCGGTCACGGCGTCGGTCCATACGGGGGGCAGGGGATTTATGTCCTTATGCAGGAATTCCCTTGCGATCACCGCCGGCGCGTCGCCGAACCAGCTGCCGTACATGGCGCCCCAGAACACCGTTGAAAGCCCGCAGAAGAAATACATCTTTACGTTGTTTTTCATCTTCGTTTCCAGCGTGTCGCGCTTCAGGAGCCACACAAGCCCCGTCGCCAGCGCGATGATCAGGCCGTAGCCGGCGTCGGAGAGCATCATGCCGAAGAAAAGATAATAGAAAAAGGTCATGGGACCCGTGGGGTCGATATCCGCGTTGCCGGGCAGGGAATACATCCCGGTGATATTCTGCAGGGGCGCGGAGAAAAATCCGTTGGAGAGCAGCACCGGCACGTCTTCGTCCGGCGACGGTTCCGCAATGATCGCCGCGGCGCCGCAGGCTTCTTCCAGATGCGTCTGCACCCGTTTTGCCGCGCGGGCGGGCAGATATCCCTTTAAGTAGAAGATCCGCTGTGTTTCGGGGATCTTTTCGGAGGCCGCCAGCTTGTCGGACCGGATGGCGAGCGCGTCGGCCGCGAATTCCAGTTCCTGCCGCCGTTCGGCCAGCGATAAGATCTCGGCGGAGATCTCTTCGATCCGTTTTTCGTTGGTCCTGATCTCGCTGTCCCTGTCGGCGATATATTCAGCGGGCGTTTGCGCCGCACATTCCGGCGCTCTCGAGAAGCCCAGCGCACGCAGTGCGTCCTCCACCCGGTCGGCTTCGTCCCGCATGCAGAACACCACAACGCAGGCGCCGTCTTCATCCGAAGAAACGATCTCGATCTCGATCCGGTTGTTGTCGGGCAGGGCTTCCGCCAATGCTGTCAGCAGCTCTTCCCGTGTGCGCTGCAGCCGGAAGTCGCCCAGCAGATAGGCGGTTCCGGCGGTGTGCCCCGATAAAACGGGAATGTCCGCTTTCTGCCAGGGCAGCATTCGCGCCCGCAGGGTGGTTTGCCGCACGATCTCCGCTTTGCAGTCCTCCGCCTCTTTTTCCATATCGGCGAGACGACGGCTCAGGCTCACGGTATCCGGCAGCTTTGCCGCTTTTTCGGCGTAGCTCTCCGCCGTGAGGGTCACGCGGGGCTCCAGCATGGCGGTCAGCGGTTTTTTCACCGGCGCGAAACGGTCCAGCGTTTCCAGCGCCTTTTTCACTGCCGCCAGTTCTTCGCGGGTCTCGTTTTGTTCCTCCGCAAACTGCACAAAGGTCAGGCCGTCGGTGTCGGCGGGGATCTCCGGCTCCACCACGCCTTTTTGCTGCAGATAGTCCAGAATCGCGGATTTGTTCGACCGGGGGGCAACCAGCTCAAGCGTCATCATTTTCAGCTTTGCCAAATGTCATTCCTCCCGTCAGGATAATTCCAGAAGCTTTACGATGGTTTTTTTTACTGCTTCGGTCTGCCGTCCCGCCGCGTTTTCCCGCAGCGCGGCGATCTGCGCGTCGCTCCGCGCTTTTTCGTCCGCAGTGATCGCGTCGGCCTTGGCTTTCGCGTCCGCCAGAATCGCGTCGGCTTTCTGTTTTCCTTCGGTTGCCGCCTCCCGCCGGATGCTCTCCGCCTGTTTCGCGGCGGCGTTCACGGTTTCGGCAGCGGCGGCTTTTGCTTCTTCCAGCCGCGCGTCGCAGGCGCGTTCGGTATCCAGAACCTGCCGCATCATTTCAGACGCCATAGGATCACCTCTATCGTCGCATTTTTCTTAATAATTTTATTTATAAAATTATATCATACAGGGCACAAGCGGTCAAGTACCAAAATGCACTGTGATTGTTTCAAAAACCTCGTCTGTTTTTAGTAAAGGGCGGCGTCCGCCGCTTCATGGGCGCAGCAGCTCCAGAACACGGTCCAGCTTTTGCTGTCTTCGCGCTTCAAACGCTGTTTTCGGCAGATCCAGCGCCTCGGCGCAGGACGCTGCCAGCCGTCGGTTAAAATCGGGATCCGTGTCCGCCGTTACGCAAACCGGCGTTTTCTCCGGCGGCAGGAGCGCGGCGCAGCGTCCGAGCAGCGCGGCGGAAAAGGGGAGTCCCGCGAAAAACACCCGCTGCACCTCCAAAAACGGCGCGGAGGGCAGAATATGCTTGGTGGCGGCGAGCACGCGGAATTCTCCGGCGCGGAAACGGCGAAGGTTTTCGGCGTTTTGTTCATGGAAGAAGCCGCCGTGGAGAGCCGCGCAGGGGCACTGGCTCAGTAAGAGGCGTGTGAATTCATCCGCGTGGCGGCGGGTGGGGAAAATCACTGCAGTGGATCGGTCCGGCTGCATGGCGCACGCCCGGAGCAAAACCTGCAGCCGCCCGGTTTCGGTTCCCGCCGGGATCGCGTCGACCCGTCGAAAAGAAGGGAAACGCACGGATAGATAATCGTTGTCGCCGAAGCGCTTTTGATACCGCTCTTCGTCCGGCGGATCGTCGAAAAGCGCCGTGATCCCGATAAAACGACCGCTGGAGGCGCGGATCTCCGCCAGATAAGCGTAGCTTTTGCGGTAGCCGTGCTCCGCCGGATCCGCGCAATCCGCAAACGGCAAAATCCACTCGTAGATCTCCGCCGCGAGCATGGCCGCCTGAAACGCCTCGTTCCCGGCGAGGCGGATATCCGCATAACAGATGAAAGGGGCGGGCGGGAATGTGAACCGGGGCAGGTTTTCGCCTTTTTCATAAAAGAAACAAGCCCCGTCCGGCACGCCGGCAGGGTAGTAGTCCCCGGGCAGAAAGACCAGCAGATTCTCCCGCAGCGTTGCGGAAAGCGCCGAGGCGTCCGTGAAAGAAAAGGGAACGTCCGGAACAAGAAAAAGATCCCGCCCCGCGTCGTGCTTGGCGCGGATCAGCTGTGCGACGGCAGGCTCTCCGAGACGCATACGGTTTCCTCCTTTCCGGTGGTCGGTTCTCAGCCTCATTATACAAAAAAACAACAAATTATGCAATGTGTTTTTTCTTCGGCGGACAACCTGTTCTATAAATAAACGACCGCCGTTTACAAATCCGGAAAACCGTGCTATACTGTAAAAAAACGCGCGCGGAGGTCAAACATGAAACAACTGCTTGCGACCGACTTTGACGGCACTTTTTATATCCACGGGCAGATCCCGCCCGAAAACCGCGCCGGGATCGAGGCGTGGCGGGCAAATGGCCGGCGATTCGGCTTTGTGACCGGCCGCGACCTTGGTTTTTTCAAAACGATCGGGGAGCTTGCGCTCAACGTGGATTATCTGCTGCTTTATAACGGCGCCCTGCTGGCGCTGGCGGACGGGACCGTGGTGAAGGAGTATCTGATCGACGAAGCCACGTTCCGCGCGCTGGAGGCGTTTATTTCGGCTATGCCGGACGTGTGTTCCTGCTCCTCCGCAAACGGCGCTGCGGCGTATCATCAATACTACGCCACTTTCCCGGATCAGGCCCGGGCGCTGGCGGTTGCGGACGCGGTGAACGCCCGCTTCGGAGACGCGGTGACCGCCTTTGTGAACGGCGAGCACGTGAATATCGGCGTGAAGGGCAGCGGTAAAACGCAGGGTGTGCTGGACGCACTGGAATACTATGGATTGTCCCGGTCCGCAGCCGCGGTGTTCGGGGACGATTATAACGACGTGGATATGATTAAAACGCTGGACGGCTGGGCGGTGGAAACCGCACGCCCCGCTGTGAAGCGCGCCGCGCCCCATATCTGCAAGAGCGTGGGTGAGGCTGCGCTGAAGCTTTTGGAAGAAGCCTGATTTCCCGCGGCTTTTCGCGTTTGTTTTTGTTTTTTTATGCTGTATCACGACAGGGGACGTTCCGGTTCTCTGTCCTTTTTTTTGTTTAACAGGAAATTTCACTGCAGGACAGAGGGAATCGCTTTGTTTCTGTTAAACAAAAAAGATTATAACGCCTGCCGATTTGCCCTTCGGGCACGGCAATGGCGAATACGAAAGCGC
>CACZOP010000221.1 GCA_902782845.1 Oscillospiraceae bacterium
ATGCCGCCGTGGTCCGCGATCACGATAAAGAGGGTATCGTCCAGCACGCCCGCTGTTTGGTAGGCGTCGTAAAGCTCGCCCACAAGGCCGTCGGTGTGTTCGATGCGCTTGAGATGCCCCTCGTTTCCGTAGCCGAAATGATGCCCCGCGCCGTCCACGTTGTCGTACTGCACAAAGAGGAACAGCGGTTTTTTGGCGATGGCTTCCAGAATCAGCGGCTGGAGCTGATCGTCGTCCGGCGCGGTTTTAAGGTCCACCCCCACGTCGTGCTCAATGAGGCCGTGGTTGATGGGGTTCCAGTTCACGATGGAGGTCATAAAGGCGTCGGGATACGCCCGGCGCAGGCGGGTGAACACCGAGGGCAGATCCTTATTCTCATATTCAAACTGGTCAATATAGCCGTTGGTCAGCCCGTGTACCAGCGGGGTCGCCCCCAGCAGCATGGCGCCCCAGTTCTGCGCGCTGATGGTGGGATCCATGGAAAGCGCGTAGTTGGTTTTTGCCGCATGGGCAAAGATCCGGTCCAGATTGGGCGTGTTCGCCGCCTGATTGAAATTTCCCATGCCGTCGATTCCGATCACGGCTACGTGCTTGTAAATTCTGCGTTCCATTTTTCGTTCTGTTTCCGCGGCAGCGTGTCAGCATTGCGCGGATATCCTTTCTTTGCCTTAAAATCCGATCTGTTTGTTGATCTCCGCCATAAAGTCCACGTCCACCTTGATCGCTTCCCGGTCAAAGGTCAAAAAGCCGTTGGTTTCGTCCTCCACGTCGCTGACCTCCGTATACACCAGCGCCGAGAGTCCCTTGGTGTTGATCAGCGGCGCAAGGCGTTTCAGGTACAGCGTGCGGATCGCTTCGGCAAGCTTCTTCCGGTCAAAGAATTTGCGGTAGCCGAAGAATTTCCACTGGTTATACACGTGCCCCGCCGTTTGCATGGAATACCCGCCGAACTCGGTGAGCGCGATCACCCGGTCGTCGTTTTTGTCGTATTTCGGGAAGACGAAGGGCGTGAAATAAATATGGAAGCTGTTCACGTCGCCGCCGCCCTGATCGTGCCAGCCGCTGGCGTGGTCGATCACGCGGGTGGGATCTTTTTCGCGGAAGAACGCGCAGGCCTTCAGGGCATCGAACTGCCCCCAGCCCTCGTTAAAGGGGACCCACAGGCAAAGGGACACGCAGTTATACAGCAGGTCGATCATCTGCCCGGCGTCTTCGTAATATTCTTCCCTGCCCACCTTGTCTTCCCGTGAAAAACGCCTGTAGTTTTCGGGGCCGTCGGAAAGATGGCCGGCCTTTTTGTTGGCCAGCGCCAGCCCCACGCCCGGGAGCGCGGCAACGGTGAGCTGCTGCACCGGCGCGCCGCCGTTCACCATATCCTGCCACACGAGCATCCCCAGCCGGTCGCAGTGATAATACCACCGGAGCGGCTCGATCTTGATGTGCTTTCGCAGCATATTGAAGCCCATGTCCTTCATGGTCCGGATATCGTAGATCAGCGCTTCGTCGCTGGGAGCAGTGTAGAGTCCGTCGCTCCAGTAGCCCTGATCCAGCAGACCGTTGTGGAAATAGGGCTTGTTGTTGAGCATCATGCGGGTAAAGCCGAGCGCGTCCTTTCCAACGGAAAACTTACGCATACCGAAATAACTTTCCACTTTGTCGTCGCCCATGGTAAGCTCCAGATCATAAAGGAAGGGATCCTCGGGGCTCCAGAGGCGGAAATCCGTCAGCGGGACCGCAAAGCGGGGCGCGTCGGCGGTCAGCTCCGCTTTCACGGCGCCGCCTTCCAGCACCTTCACCCGCACGGGAGAAAATTCGCCCGCGGCTCTGACCTCCACCCGCAGCTCGCCGGCGTCGATATCCGGCGTGAGCTTCAGGCTTTCGATATAGCTTTGGGGGACCTCCTCCATCCATACCGTCTGCCAAATGCCCGACTGGGGCGTATACCAGATGTTGCCCCGGTGAAACGTCTGTTTGCCGCTGGCCTGGGCGCCGGTTTCACTGGGGTCGGTCACCCGCAGGGTCAGCTCGTTTATCCCGTCTTTTACCGTTTCGGTAATATCAAAGGTAAAGGGCGTATAGCCGCCCTTGTGCCGCCCCAGCACTTCGCCGTTCAGGCAGACCATGCACTCGTAATCCACCGCGCCGAAGTGCAGCAGGAGCCGCCGGTCGCTTTTCGCGTATTCAAACCGCCGCCTGTAATAGAGCGCGTCGTCCGGCGTGACCGCCCGGCGCACCCCGCTTAAGATCGTTTCGGGGCTGAAGGGCACCACGATCTCCCCCTGATATCCCGCAAACACCTTATGCTTCGGATAGATGGCGCTGTCCCAAACGCCGTTGAGATTGATAAAGCTGTCGCGCCGCAGCTGCGGGCGGGGATAGTCGTTCAGCGGGCAGTTCCTGTCCAGCGTCTTCCCCCACCGGGTATACAGTTTTTCCATAAACGGCTCCTTTCACCGGCAAACGGGCCGGTTCTTTATTTTTGATTTTCTTCCGATTTGTCGATCTGATCCACCAGCAGCGGGATCTCCCGCACGTCGTTTGCCATCTCGTCCGGACGGCAGGCGGCGCCGTCCACGCGGGTAGAACGGATCCAGATGGTTTTGAGCCCCGCTTTCCGGGCGCCCTCCACGTCGCAAACGGGATTGTCGCCCACGTAAACGGTCTCGCCCGGTTCCACACCCAGCTTTTCACACATCATCAGAAAGATCTCGGGGTCGGGTTTATCTACCATCACGTCGCCGCTGACGATGATCTCGTCGAACACGTATCTGAGCCCCGTCATATCCAGCTTTTTATACTGCAGCGCGTGCTGGCCGTTGGTAATAAGCCCCACCTTCAGGCCCCGCGCCTTTAAGGTGTTGAGCATGGGCAGGGCAAAGGGATAGGGCACGGCGGTTCTGGCAAAATTCTCAAACACGAAGGTGCGGTAGTCGGCATAGTCCACCGGTTCGGTAAACACGCCGTTCTGCGTCAGATACTCCAGGATATAAGACCAGCCGTCGTAAACGTAGCGGTCGTCCGCGTAGCACCAGAGATCGGCGATCCGGTCGTCCGTCAGCGCCGGGTTTGTGGGGAACCGGCGGCGCAGGGCAGGCGTGACCGCCCGGAGCGTACCGTGCCGGTCGAATAAGGTATGGTCCAGATCGAATACAACAGCCTTTATCATAAGCAATGTTCCTTTATCTGATCGGCTCGCCGAACAAGCCCGCGAAGTCCGCCGACGATACGTCTGCTAAAGGCAGCGTCACCGGCGCGCCGGTTTTGGAGGAAAGATAGATCGCCAGCACCGTTTCCAGCGCCCGGCGGCCCGCTCTCGCGTCCACGTAGGGCGGTCTGCCGGTTCTGATCGCGTCCGCCACGTCCGCAAACAGGGCGGTGTGCCCGTTGCCGTAGACGTTCACGGTTTTTTCCTTCACGCTCTCCTGCCGGTCTTCGGGGTCGTCGCTGAAATGCCAGCTGAGCACCTCGTTGGCGCAGGTGCCCCCGAGCTTCACGGCGCCCGCTTCTCCCAGAAGCGTTAAATGCTCTTCCATGTCGCCGTAGTTCACGTTCACGGTACCTTCCACCGTGGCGAGTACGCCGTTTTTAAAACGGAGCACCGCGGTCCCCACGTCCTCCGCCTCGATATACGGATGGTACTGCCGGGCGGTTATCCCGTAAACGCTTTCAATTTCGTCGCCGCACATCCAGCGCAGCAGGTCGATGCCGTGGATGCACTGGTTCATCAGCGTTCCGCCGTCGCTTGCCCACTTGCCGCGCCAGTCGTCGTGGGAATAGTAATCCTCCCCCCGGCTCCAGCGCACGGTCACGGCGGCGTTTGACAGTTTGCCGAAGCGCCCGGCCTCCACCGCGGCGCGCATGGCCTGCACCGCCAGATTAAAGCGGTTCTGGTGGCAGGCGCTCACCGCCACGCCCATTTCTTCTCCGAGACGGATGATCTCGTCCGCGTCCGCCAGCGACATGGCGATGGGCTTTTCGATGATCACGTTGACGCCGTGAGAAATAACGCACTTCGCCGCTTCGGCATGCAGGCCGCTTGGCAGCGCGACGCTCACAAGCGTCAGCGGTTCTTTTTTCAGCATTTCCCGGTAGTCGGCATAACGGGCGATCCCCTGTTTTTCTTCCTCCGAAAAACCCGCTTTTTCAAAAAGCGCGTCGATATGACTGAAATCCACGTCGCAAACGGCGACGATCCGAAAACCGTTTTCTTTTGCCGCTTTGATGTGGTTGGGCGCCACCCGTCCGCAGCCGATCAGTGCATAGTCCATAAGCTTAATTACGTTTCCCTTTTTATCTCTACTTTATAAATTAATAATAAACGCTAATTCCGTCAAAGTCAACTAAAAAATGCGTGTTCCTTCCGGTTCACGCATAAAAGAAACAGAAAAACAGAACTGCGTAAACGCCCGGCGGTCCGCCTGCCGTTTCTTCGGCGGACAAAACCGTTTTCCGTCCGTCAGCGGCACAGAAGGATCCGGTTTTTCTCTAAGATCAGGCGTCCGTCCTCCGGAACGGCAACCGGCGTCAGCGCGTGCGTTTCATCCACCGTAAAAAAGGCGTTGAACGCGGCGCCATCAAGGGTAAGAACGGTATCTTCCCCTGTGTTTGCCAGCAGCAGCGCCCGTTCGCCGGCGCCGTCCGCGGCGGCCAGCGCATAAACAGACGGATTGTCGCTTTCGCAAAACACCTGCGTTCCCAGCGCGTAAAGCGCGCCAAAGGCCTTGAAAGCGTAATATAACGGCAGCGGCCGATAATTCAGCGGGTTGAACATGCCGCCGAAGCACGATTCCCCGATCCGCGCGTCGTAATAGCACAGCACGTCGGTTCTTGTGTTCTGCATGGTCAGCATCATAGCCGCCGCCTGCGCTGCCGCATAGGCCGTGCCGCGGTATTCCAGCTGCCAGGCGTTGTTCCACTCATTCATGTGCCGCTCGGCGTTCCCGTAGCCGTATTTTTCCAACAGATGGTCGACGACCCTTGAGAGCAGCGCAACGTCCTCCACCGTTTTGCAGTGCCAGGCGGGGTTGTCGTCGGTGTTGATGTAGCAGTGCCACGAAAAGAAATCCAGCGGGCAGTTCCGCTCCCGTATATACCGGAAAAACTTTTCGGCATACTGCGCAAAATAATAGCGGTAGGTCTCTCCCCGCGGCGCGATCTCCGGCAGACCGAAAGCGGCGGGGTCCTGCAGCGCGCCGTCCAGCCCGCAGGAGGCGTATCCGCCCACCTTGATTTTGTCGCCGAAGCATTCCTTCAGATGCTTGGACGCGATTTCATACAGGCGGAAGAATTCCACGTCCGTGCCGCGCCACATGCCGCTGCCGGGGCCGTCCTCCGGCTCGTTCCAGATCTCCCAATAAACAATGCCGAAGTGAAAGCCGTCCGCCCAGCCCTCGTTATAATGGCGGATGATATGCTCGCAGATCCGCGCCCACTTGCCGTAATCGGCAGGCGGGAAGATGCGGTAGGCTCTGATCTCGAAAAAGTTTTCTATCGTCACGCCGAGGCGGTAGATGGGCTTGACGCCGTTTTCATCCAGCGCCTTCAGCAGCGCGTCCGTAAAGCCGAAATCGTAGGAGGCGGGGTCGTATTCGTCGGCGGAAAAATCCCGGAAAACGTTCGGGATATCCACGTACATATTGCCCCCGAAGAGCCCGCCCACGTCGTGCAGGCGGGAAAAGGGGATCTGCGCCTCGGTCAGATAGTGCAGATAGTCGGGCGACATATGCGGAAAGGGAGGCTGTCCCACGGCGTGCATGGCTTTTACGGGGCCGAGCGTACGGGAAAAATCGGTGGTGATCACAGTCGGGCGCATAGGTAGTCTGTATTCTCCTTTTTTCGTTCTTCTTATTTTTTTCTGATCCAGCAGGCGCAGCGGGAGCGTTCGTCCATGGTTTTCCCGGCGGAAGCGTAGTCCACCGCCGGAAAGCTGCCGCCGTCGGCCTGCGGTACCGAAAAGGCTGTAAGACACCGGAACGGTTTTTCCGCAAGCGGCAGAAGATCCGCAAAGCCGTTTTCGTCGCAGCGCACCGATACCGGCGCGTCCGGTTCTTCTCCCAGCCGCCGGTCCCGCGCCAGCATCAGAGGACCTCTTTGCAGGGCGAAATAATCCTGCGCGTCCGCCGGGGCTTCGATCACCCGCGGTACCATATAATGCGCCGTCCAGTGATAGTCCGCCACGATCACGTCCCGTTCCCATTCTGCGGGACGTATCACCCGGGTCCGCAGATCAAGACGCAGCACGATCTCGTCCCCGGTTTTCCACTCGTGGTTCATGCCGGAATAACTGCCGGAAAAAGCCGGGATTTCGTCGCCGTTCAGCGTTAATGCCACCCGTTCGCTCCAATCCGGAACGCGGACGCCGATCCGGAAGAATTCCGGCGCCTGCGTTTCCACCCGGATCCGTACCGTATCCCCCGCGGGGTAGTCGGTTTCAAAGGTAAGGCGCAGCGGACGGTTTTCCGGCGTGCGGGTCTGTACCGTGCCCGGAAAAAAGAGATTGACAACAACGCCCGCGCCGTCCAGCGTGACGGCCGCTTTGTGGGTCATGCCGATCCCGGCGGCGCCGATGCAGGCGCAGCAGCCGTAGTAATGATTGTCCGCCATCAGGCACAGGCCGCCCACCCGGCGGCCCCGCACACCCGACAGCAGGGGGGAATAGCTGTCAAAGGGCAGCGGCACGGCCTTTGCCTGCGGCCATTTTCCGAGGACGCTGTCATCCACCCGTTTTTCTCTGTTCACCGCGCCGAGATAGGCGTTATAATACGCCCGCTCAAAGCGGTCCGCCCATGCGCTGTTCCCGGTAAGGCACAAAAGCTGCAGGCAGAATTTCATCCACGTCACGGTCACGCAGGTTTCCTGCATCACGTCGGTGCAGCGGCTGTCCGTCTGCCGCCACGCCGCGTGGTCAAAAAGCTCGTGGGTGCAGCCGGCGCTGCCGATCACGGTGATCTCTGCGGCCGCCAGCCGCTCGCCGAAGTTGATCGCCGCCGTTTTGTATTTTTCGATCCCGGTGGCGCGGTAATATTCCAAAAGCCCCTCAAAGCAGGAGATCATCTCGTAGGCCTTGGTCATGGGGAACTGATAGGGATCGGTCTTCCCTTCAAAGGCGATTTCGTAAATATCCGCCACGCTCGTGCCGCCAAGCGTTACGATCCAGCCCGCAAACGCCAGATAGTCTTTGTTTTCGGTAAGGTCATACAGCCGCACAACGGGCTCCAATACCGACGCCGCCGCCAGCCCCCGCCAGATGGGGGTGACCTCGGTGATCTTTTTTTTGTCGGGGCCGAAATGCCGCATCAGGTACCGCGCCTGCCGCTCCATGGAGGCGACGCAGCGGGCTTTCAGCGCTTCGTCCGTGCAGATCTCCAAAAAATACTGCAAGCCCAGCAGCACGTATTTCCGGCACCAGATATCCCAGTCGCGGAATTCGTCGTCCGGCGCATAGGTGGAGATCCGCCCCTCGGCGTCCTCGGCAGAAAGCAAATCCTCCACTGTTTCGGTCAGCGCCGTATATAAAGCCGGATCGCGGGTGTAGGAATACACAAACGCCGCGCCGCGCATCATCTTGCCCCAGTATTCGCCGCGCCAGCCGCCGTCGGCGTCCGCCTGCGTTCTGAACTGCCGCACGAACCGCGCCCATTGGTCGGGATCCGAAAGCTGCTCGCGCTGCACAAAGCGGAAGGTTTCATCCGTGATCCCCTCAAAAGCCGCCGTCATGCCGTCGTCAATAAACTGCGCGTCCGTGTTCAGCCGCCGGTAATGCACCGTGCC
>CACZOP010000222.1 GCA_902782845.1 Oscillospiraceae bacterium
GCAAGGTAGTCGTTCACCGTTACGATGTGCACGCCCTTGCCGGTCAGGGCGTTCAGATAGGCGGGCAGAGTCGCCACCAGCGTTTTGCCCTCGCCGGTTTTCATTTCGGCGATACGGCCCTGATGGAGCACGATGCCGCCGTCGATCTGCACCGGGAAGTGCTTCATGTTCAGCACGCGCCACGCGGCTTCCCGGCAGGCGGCGAAAGCCTCGGGGAGAATATCGTCCAGCGTTTCGCCGTTTTGCAGGCGCTCTTTGAATTCCGGCGTTTTCGCCTTCAGCTCCTCGTCGGTGAGCTTTCCGTATTCCTCCTCCAGCGCCAGCACCTTCTGCTTGATCGCGTTGTTGCGCTTGAGTTCTTTTTTTGAATAGTCTCCGAATATTTTTTTCAGCAGTGCCATTGGTTTCTTCCTTTCGTTTCGGGTTCTGTTTTCGGGGATTGACGGTCAGACTGCCGCGGGCGCTTTCACCTGCGGTTTTGCCGTCTTTTTTTCTTTGTCCGCCCGGTTTTTGCAGACGCCGTTCAGCGTGCAGCCGCCGCAGTCCGGCTTTCTCGCGTCGCACACCGCCCTGCCGTGCAGCACGCAGCGGTGGCAGAAGTTATTGCTCTCGGCGGGATCCAGCAGCCGCCTGAGCTGCATTTCCACCTTTTTGGGGTCTTTGGTCTCCACCAGCCCCAGACGGTTCGAGATGCGGATCAGATGCGTATCCGCCACCACGGCGGGCTTGCCGTATACGTCCCCCACGATCAGGTTGGCGGTTTTTCTGCCGACCCCGGGGAGCGTTACGAGCACTTCGATCTCATCGGGCACACGGCCGCCGAAATCGTCGCGGATGCGCTTTGCCGTTTCCACGATATCCCGCGCCTTCTGGCGGAAAAAGCCGCAGGAGTGGATGATCGCTTCCACGTCCGCTACGTCCGCCTCCGCCATGGTTTCCGCGTCCGGATATTTTGCGAACAACGCCGGGGTCACAAGGTTCACCCGCGCGTCGGTACACTGGGCGGACAGCCGCGTCGCCACCAGAAGCTGAAAAGGATCGTCGGCTTCCAGCGAACACAGTGCGTCGGGATACAACTCCTTGAGCAGCTCCGTGGCTTTTGCCGCGCGTTCTTTTTTCGTCATCGTTCCTCCGGTCTCCCGCGCCGCAGCCGCGGCAACCGCCCTGCGCCCGGGAAGACGTCCTTTCTCAAAAGCATATACAAAATAAGGCGATTCTATTCCTCAAGATATAAAAAGACCTTAAAGGAATGCAAAACCATGTTACAGTATACACAACTGTTTTGTAGAAATCAAGCATAAAATAAATATATATCCTATTTATTCTTGAAAAATCCGTTTCCATCGATTATAATAGGCGTAATAAACAACAAAAAAACGGAGGTTCCCATGGAAACCTGTACCTTTCGGTCCGCCCGCCCGGTATGGATCAGAAACAAAGAAACGGAAATGAACTGCGCTTTGCTGCTGCGCGCCGTGCTGCCGCAGAATACGCCCGCCGGCCTTGCCATCGCCGCCCACGGGCGGTATCAGATCTTTATCAACGGCGCGTTTTTCGCCGAGGGTCCCGCCCGCGCCGCCCACGGCTTTTACCGCGTGAGCGAATACGACCTGCAAAGCCGGCTGGACCGGGCGCGCAACGTGGTGGCCATCCTCGCGGTGGGCTACAACGTGAACAGCTTTTCCGTCCTTGACGCGCCTTCTTTTGTTTGCGCCGAGATCACGGCGGACGGCGAAACGCTGGCGGCCACGGGCGCAGAACCCGGTTTTGAAGCCGCGGAGGAACAGCACCGGGTGAAAAAGACCCCGCGCTTTTCGTTTCAGCGCCCCGCGACGGAGGCCTACGTTTACGACGCCTTCTGGGATCTGCCCCGGGTAGACCCCGACGCGGCGCCGGTTTTCTGCGACCTTGCCGAAACAGAGCCGAAAACATTTATCGCCCGGGAAGTCCCCTATTGCGAATATGAGGAGCGCAAGGTAAAAAAGATCCTGCGCCGGGGGGTGCTGGCGCCCGAAACCGACAAGAAACGGCGGGAAAACCACCGCGTACACGCGCCGGACGAAAACGCCAAGGGCTGGCCGCTGGACGCGCTCGAAGCCTTCCCCACCCGGGAGGTGCTGGGCTATATGCCCGTCCCCGCCGAAACGGAACCCACTCCCGCCGAACCCGTGAAGCTCGGAACCAACTGCTTTTGCGTTTACGATATGGAGATCAACACCTCGGGCTTTTTGCGGATCGACCTTGTGGCGGAGCATGACATCGTGCTCTACGCCGTATTCAGCGACAAGCTGAATGACCGGGGCGTGCCGCAGCCGGGCGCCGACAACTGCCAGAATTGCGTAAAATGGGCGCTGCAGGGCGGCCGCGCCTATGAGCTTGTGAGCTTCGCGCCCTACACCTTCCGCTACCTGGAGCTGATTTCAATGTACGCGCCCGTGCTGATCACCGGCGTGTCGCAGTATACCGAGAGCTATCCGAAAACGCTGATCAAACCCGCGCCGCAGCTCCCGGACGACGATCTGCGCCTGATTTACGACGCGGCGGTGGAAACCTTCCGCCAGAACGCCACGGACATCTTCATGGACTGCCCCTCCCGCGAGCGGGCGGGCTGGCTCTGCGACAGCTTTTTCACCTCCCGCACGGAATATGCGCTGACGGGAAGCAGCATTGTGGAACGGGCGTTTTTAGACAATTTCCTGATGCCGGAGCGCTACCCCGACGTGCCCGCGGGAATGCTGCCCATGTGCTATCCCTCCGACCATCCCGGCGGCGGCTATATCCCCAACTGGGCCATGTGGTATCTGCTGGAGCTGGCGGAATACAGGGACCGCAGCGGCGATGCAGCACTGATCGCAAAAGCCAGGGAGAAAATGTACGCGCTGGCGGACTTCTTTACCGCATTCGAGAACGGGGACGGCCTGCTCCAGAAGCTGGAAAGCTGGGTCTTTGTGGAGTGGAGCAAGGCCAACGACTACGTGCAGGACATAAACTACCCCACCAACATGCTCTACGCGAAATTCCTTGAAACGCTGGGCGGGCTCTACGGCGACGAAGCGCTGAAAGCAAAGGCGCGGCGGCTGAAAGAGACCATCCGGGAGAAAGCCTTTGACGGGACCTTCTTTCTCGACAATGCCATTATCGAAAACGGCGCGCCCGTTCCCACGAAAAACCACACCGAAACGGCGCAGTATTACGCCTTCTTTACTGGCGTCGCCACACCGGAAACCGATCCGGCGCTCTATCGGCGGCTGCTGGACGAATTCGGGCCGGAGAGAGATCCCGGAAAAGAATATCCGGACGTGCCGGTTTCAAACGCCTTCATCGGCAATTACCTGCGGCTGGAGATCCTGTTCCGCAACGGAGAATACGACCGCCTTCTGAAGGAGATCAAGGCGTTCTTCCTGCCCATGGCGCAGAAAACGGGCACCCTGTGGGAAAACATGACCGACTTTGCCTCCTGCTGCCACGGCTTTGCTTCCCACGTGGCCTGCTGGCTGCGGGCGATCTGCGGCTGAACGCGTCCACCGCTCCCGTTATTCTTCAGAAAGGATCTTTGCGGAGGTTCCGGGCGTCGGCCGCAGGTTTCCGGGTCTTCGCAGCGAAAAAAATGTTTACGAAAAACGACCTTTCCGATCCCGCCCGCACCGGCGAAAACCGGCTGTCGGCGCGCACCCTGCTGCTGCCGGCGCAGAAGCGGGACGTCACCCATAAAAACCCCGCAGAATCCGACCGCATCCTGACGCTGGGCGGCACGTGGAAATTCGCTTACCTGCCGGAGGATACGGACGAAGCGTTTTATCTGCCCGGAACGGACGACGGCAACTGGGACGATCTGCCCGTGCCCTCCATGTGGCAGTTCCGCGGCTACGGCTCCTGCTTATATCCCAACGTGCGCTACCCCTTCCCCTACGACCCGCCCTATATTCACCGGGACAATCCCGTGGGGCTATACCGGCGGCGGTTCACGGCGGGAAAACGCCCCGGCGAACGGACAATCCTGCGCTTTCTGGGCGTGGACAACATGTTCTGTGTGTGGCTGAACGGCCGTTACGCGGGCTTTTCGAAGGGCAGCCGCATCCCCTCGGAATTCGACGTGACAGATATGCTGACCGACGGAGAAAACCTGCTGGCAGTGAAGGTGTATACCTATTCCGACGCCTCTTATCTTGAAAATCAGGATATGCTGATGGCAAGCGGCATTTTCAGGGACGTGATGCTGATCCGCACCGGCGCAAACGCGCTGTGGGACTATACGATCCTGCCGGAGAAAGCAGGCTTTACGGTAAAATACCGGTGCACGGCGGGGCAAACGCCCGCCCGGCTGCGCTTTACCCTCTGCGGCGCGGACGGTACGCCGCAGGCAGCGGCCCAGCGGCAGCTCGCCGAATCGGGAGAAGTCTTCCTGCCCCTGAAGGACGCGGTTTTGTGGAACGCGGAGCGACCCTATTTATATACGCTTTATACTGAGATCACGGAAAACGGCAGGATCACCGAGGTCCACACGAAAAAAGCCGGGATCGCGAAAAGCGAGATCTCGGGCAGCCGGCTGCTGCTCAACGGCAGCCCTATCACGCTCAAGGGCGTGAACCGACACGAAAACAACGCCCGCACGGGACGCGCGATCACGGCGGCACAGATCGAAGCCGAGCTGCGCGATATCAAAGAGCACAACCTGAACGCCATCCGCTGCTCCCACTATACCAACCAGCCGCTGTTCTACGAGCTCTGCTCGGAGCTGGGCATTTATGTGATGGACGAGGCGGACTGTGAATCCCACGGGGCGGAATGCACCGGCGACCAGGGCGCGCTGAACAAGGATCCCGCCTGGTACGGCGCGTTCTTCGACCGAATCTCCCGTATGTATCAGATCAACAAAAACGAGACCTGCATCAACATCTGGTCCATGGGCAACGAATGCGGAGCGGGCGAAAACGACCTGCGCTGCGCGGACTGGCTGCGGGAACAGGACGTAAAAAAGCCCGTGCGGGACATGGGCGAACGCAAGCCCGCGCCGGCCGGCGCATTCAACCAGACCGGCTATATGCCCATGCGGACGCTGCAGGAAAGCGACCCCGCAGGCGGGCCGCTGCTGATGCTGGAATACGCCCACGCCATGGGGAACTCCCCCGGCGGGTTGGAGGATATCTGGAACTGGGTCTACGAGAACGAGCACTGCTGCGGCGGCTACGTGTGGGAATACAAAAGCCACGGTTTTTACACCGAAGGTAAAAACGGCAGGCCGCGCTACCTGTACGGCGGCGACTTTGCGGGCGACGTTTACCACTGGTCCAACTTTTCGCTGGACGGTTACCACACGAGCGACGGCACGCCGAAACCCTCGTGGGGCGAGCTGAAAGAAGTGTCGGCGCCTGTATACGTCCGGTGGGAGGCAGACGGCGTGAACGTGAAAAACACCCGCGACTTTCTGCCGCTGGACGGGATTACGATGCGCTGGCGTATCTGCGCCGACGGTATTCCCGTGAAAGAAGGCGAAGCGAAGCTGGACGGTCTGGAACCGCGGGCCCGGCGGTTGATCCCGGTTCCCATGGGAACGGAAGGGCTGCGGGGGCTGATCACCGCCGACTGTATCTTTTTTGAAAACGGCGGCAAAATCGCGCACAAACAAAAAATCCTTGCCGACCGCCCGGCGCCGGAAGAAGAACCCGCGGCGTTTTCCCACACCGTTCGGCAGACGGCGCAGAACGTATCGGTGCAGGAGGACGGCTTCCGCGTTGAGATCACGAAAGGGCTGTTGTCAAAAATCGAAGCGGACGGGAACGCGCTGCTGGACGCGCCCATGCGCCTCAACTGCCACCGCGCCCCCACGGACAACGACGGCGCGATCTTCCCGCCCAACCACGGCGAAGACTGGAACGAAAAGCTGGTGCATTCCATGCTTTTCGGCTGCTACAGCGTAACCGTCGACGACAAAGCCGAGGAAACAACCGTTACCGCCGTGGGAAAATTCCTGCCGCACAGCCACCGCTGGGGCTTTGAAACAACGATCGTTTACCGGATCGCCGCGGGCGGAAAAATAAAAATCTCCGTTGATCTGAAGCCCTACGGCGACAAGCCGGAGATCCTGCCGCGCGTTGGCGTGATCCTTACGCTTCCGGACGGATTTTCCCGCTGCCGCTGGCTGGGGCGCGGCCCCGGCGAAAGCTACCCGGACTGCAAGGCAAACGCGCCGGTGGGGCTTTATGAAGCGGACGTATCCGCCATGAATTTCCGCTACGACGTGCCGCAGGAAACCGGCAGCCATGCGGACTGCCGCAGCGTCACGCTCTTCGGCGAAAACGGCGCGCTGACCGCGAAAGGCAGCTTCTCGTTCTCTTTTCAGGATTTTTCGCTTGAGAACCTGACTTCGGCGCGGCACTGCGACGAGCTCGAAAAATGCGATCGCAATTATCTGTATCTCGATCACCGTATGCGCGGCCTCGGTTCCCACTCCTGCGGACCGGAGCCGGAAGCGGAATACGAACTGCCCGTAAGCGATTTCGCATGGGACTTTACACTGGAACCAAGCTGCGAAAATAAATAAAGAACAAAAAAAGAAAGGAAACAAAAATGAAAACAAACAAAACATCGCTGCTCCTGAAGATCGCAGCCCTGCTGGCGGCGTTCCTTCTGATTGCCGCGTGCGGCAGAACGGCGCCCGTTGAACGTGTAAGAGATCCGGAGACAGAGATCGATGAAGCGGAGGCGGAGGCGGAAGAGGAAGCGGCGCCCGAAACGGAAGAAGAAACCACCCGTTCCCCCGCGGACCGCACCGCGGAAGAGGTTTATGCGGCAAATCCGGAGCTGACGCCCGTGAACTACGACAGCCCCGCCCTGCTGCCTCTGACGGAGGATATGGGGCAGGAATACGTCGACAATATCGTTTTTTTGTGCGACTCCCCCTTCTACTGGCTGAAGCTCTATGAGCTGCTCAGCGACGGCTACGGCACCACGCAGGTCTGGACGGGGCCGGAGGGCACCATGACCCTCGCCTATCTGCGGGACTTCAAGATCCTCGACCCCATCGACAACGTGGAGCGCACCATTCCCGAAACCGTGGCGATCCACCAGCCGCCCGTGATCATGATCACGGTGGGCATCAACGGCATCGCGTTTATGGATGAAGCGTATTTCAAAGAGGAATACACCAACCTCGTGAATGAGATCCGGGAGGCGGATCCCGACGTGACCCTGATCTTCCAATCCATTCTGCCCATCTCCCCCGCTTATTCGGGCTGGGGCGACATCACGAACGAAACCGTCACCGCCGCCAACGCCTGGCTGTTGGAGCTGGCGGAGGCGCTGGACGCCCACTATCTGGATTCCTTCTCCTGCCTTGTGGGCGAGGACGGAAACATCCAACCGGACCTTGTGATGAGCGACGGCCTGCACGCCAACAAAGAGGGCCTTACCAAAGTGCTGGAATACATCCGCACCCACGCGGTAGAAGAATAAACTTCAAAAAAAACTATTGACAAATCATTTTTTATCGTTTATAATATCCCCGTTGTTCGGGCACAGTCGATCCCGGCTGGTTCCCAACACGGGGTTTATGTGGCTGGATAGCTCAGTTGGCTAGAGCACTCGGTTCATACCCGAGTTGTCGTTGGTTCAAATCCTACTCCAGCTACCATTATCCGGCCCGGTGGTCAAGCGGCTAAGACACCGCCCTTTCACGGCGGTAACACGAGTTCGATTCTCGTCCGGGTCACCA
>CACZOP010000223.1 GCA_902782845.1 Oscillospiraceae bacterium
GTTCAGAGCAGGAAATCGTTTGTGATTCCGAGCAGTCGTGTCGTATCCTTTTTGACGTAGTACATCTCGGTGATCTCGGACGTAGTAAAATAACCTTGTTTGCAGATTAAATCTGTTGCGGCAGAGTGACCGTTACGCAAAAATCATGTCCGTCGGTCGTATGTGCGGCTATTTCCCCCCCGTGCGCGTCGACGATGGCTTTGGCAACGGACAAGCCGATCCCGTGCCCGCCGGTCTGGGAATTCCTTGATTCGTCTGTTCTGTAAAATCTGTCAAATACGTGAGGAAGTGCTTTTTCGTCAACGGGAGCGACAGCAGGATTGCAGACAGTGATCACGGCTGTTTTTTTGTGCCGACGCATTGAAACCGTGATATCGCCGCCTTCCGGCGTGTATTTTACGGCGTTCTCAAGAAGGATCGACAGCATCTGGCGAAGGACGTCCGGCGAAGCCTTTGCCGTGACGTCCGGTTCAACGCGGATCGAAAGATTTAAATTACGGGAAACGGCCGGCGCACGGAACGAGCCCGCGGTTTCGCTGACGAGATCGGATAAGGGGAGCTCGACCTTTTGCAGCGTATGCGACTGCTCTTCCATTTTTGAAAGCATCACCAGTTTGTTTGTCAGATCCGTCAGTCTTTGGGTCTGCTGTCTGATCTCCGCCAGTTCTTCCGTTTCTCCGTCCAGCGCAAGCAGGTCTGTGTTGGCGTTGATGATCGTGAGCGGCGTTTTGATCTCATGCCCCGCGTCGGAGATGAACCGTTTTTGTTTTTCGTAACTTTCAGCGATCGGGGCGACGATTTTTCCCGCCGCAAGCACAAAGCCGATAAACACAACGGCGCAGCCGGACAAACCGACGATCACGCTGATCCAGAGGAAAGAGCGGAACGAATCGAGCTTACGTCCGCAATCAAGGAAGATGATCCTTGTGCCGTTTTCGTCCGATGTTTTGGCATACCGGAACTGGCTGATAAAGCCGCGGTCTTTTTTGCTGTTTATGGCGCGGCTTATATAATCTTTTGCTGAAGCGTCGTCCACCGAAATGATCCTCGACAGATCCGATTGCAAAACCTCACCGTCCGGAGAAATCGTGGCCGCAAAGAACCGTGATTCATACGGCACCTCCGGTGACATTCTGCGCGGCATAAAAAACCGTGAGTCATCCCGTTCCGGCGGATGCATATTCGCGGGTCCTCCCGTTCCGGCAGCGGAAAGGACGTCTAAAACCGCGTCGCTCTCCGACAGGACCGCGCAAAAGTTGACCGTGTTCATGATCGCGAGTAGCGCTGTCATCAGAAGCAGCATAAACATGGTGGCCAGCAAAACGAATCTTCTTTTTAATCTGTTAATCATGGCGTTTCTCCAACAAATAACCGGCGTTCCGGGATGATTTGATCAGGATATCTGCCTGCAGCGCCGAAAGCTTTTTACGAAGGTAGGATATGTATACCCAGACCACGTTGAGCTCAGCATCGCTGTCATAACCCCAGATCTTTTCCATGAACATTTCCGCAGAAATGATTCGCTGCGGATTTGCCATCAGGTATTCCATCATCTGATATTCCTTGTTCGCGAGCCGGAAGCTTCCGAAAGGGGAGGCCAGTTCAAAGGAGGCGCGGTCAAGCGACACGTTCCCGAAGGTCAGCTTCGTATCTGTTTCCGTCTTGCCGCGGGTGATACTGCGGATCCTAGCGAGCAGCTCCCGCGTGTCGAAGGGCTTCGGCAGATAGTCGTTGGCGCCGCTGTCAAGCCCCAGCACACGGTCCTCGATCTCTGATTTTGCCGTCAGCATCAGCACGGGGATCTGGTTTCCGGTCGCTCTGATTTTTTTCAGTACTGTGATACCATCCATCTTCGGCATCATGATATCAAGCACCGCAACGTCGTAGCATCCCAGCTCCAGATACGCCAACGCCTCTTCTCCGTCGTATACGGCGTCTGCCGAATAATTGTTCTTTTCAAATATCTTGATGATCGCTCTGGAAAGCGCTTTCTCATCTTCAGCAAGCAGTATCCGCATGACTGATCCCTCCTTATTCTGATATGATCATAATCCCTAAAACTTAAATGAGGATAAAAACGAAACATAAATCGGACGAAAAAAAACAAAAAAACTCTTGACATATCAGCATATGCTAACTATAATAATATACGGTTAGTAATTGCTAACTTATTTCTTTTGCCGAATGGTTAGGAATTGCTAACCGATTAATATAACAGAAGGTTAGCGAATGCTAATATGGCAGTCAGGAGGGAACAGGATGATACCTCTCAGCATGGCGGACGTCGGGCAGCCGCAGATCATCAAAAAGCTCGGCGGGAATCCGGAAGTCAGGCAGCACCTTGAAACGCTCGGCTTCAACGTGGGCGGCGAGGTCCTTGTCGTGAGCACGCTGGCGGGAAACCTGATCGTTAAGGTCAAGGAGAGCCGCGTGGCGGTGGATGAGGCGCTCGCCAGAAAAATCATGGTTTAAATAATTTTGACATAGGAGGAACAGACAGTGAAAACGCTCAGAGACGCGAAAGTAGGCGAAACCGTTACCGTTGTGAAGCTGCACGGCGAGGGCGCGGTGAAACGCCGCATTATGGACATGGGGATCACGAAACACACCCCGGTTTATATCCGAAAAGTGGCGCCGCTCGGCGATCCCGTGGAGGTCACGGTGCGGAATTACGAGCTTTCCATCCGCAAGGCGGACGCCGAAATGATCGAAGTGGAATAAAGTCTATTTCGGAATGCCGAACAGGGGATCCCGAAGCATTTCCGGATGACTCTTTTTTTTCAGTGAACAGTTAGAACAAGCTAACTGTGCAAGGCCGAGACAGGCAGAAAGGAACAGAACATAATGAGCATACGTATTGCACTTGCAGGCAACCCGAACAGCGGCAAAACCACGCTGTTCAACGCGCTGACCGGCTCCAATCAGTTTGTGGGAAACTGGCCGGGCGTGACCGTGGAGAAAAAGGAAGGAAAACTGAAAAAACACGACGACGTGACGATCACCGACCTCCCCGGTATTTACTCCCTTTCCCCCTACACGCTGGAGGAAGTGGTGGCCAGAAACTATCTGATCGGCGAACGCCCCGACGCGATTCTGAATATCATCGACGGTACGAACCTTGAGCGAAACCTCTATCTTACCACGCAGCTCACGGAGCTGGGGATCCCCGTTGTGCTGGCTATCAATATGATGGATGTGGTGAGAAAAAACGGAGACAAGATTGACACGGCGCAGCTTGGAAAACAGCTCGGCTGCCGGGCGGTGGAGATCTCGGCGCTGAAAGGCACCGGCGTGATGGAGGCTGCCGAAGCCGCGATCAATGCGGCGAATAACGCGAAGACGGTACCGATGCACACCTTCTCCGGCCCGGTGGAGCATGCGCTGGCGCATATTGAAGAAGCTGTGGTACACGGAATGCCCGAAGAGCAGCAGCGCTGGTATGCGATCAAGGTGTTCGAGCGGGATGACAAGGTGTTGGAGCAGCTGCAAATCCCTGCGGATACGCTATCGCATATAGAAAAAGATATCGCTGCCGCGGAAGCCGAGCTGGACGACGACGCCGAGAGCATTATCACCAACGAGCGCTACGTATATATCGCCCAGATCATCAAATCCTGCTATACAAAGAAAAACAAGGGCAGCCTGACGACTTCCGACAAGATCGATAAGGTGGTCACCAACCGCTGGCTGGGGCTTCCCATTTTCGCCGCTATAATGTTCCTCGTCTATTGGATCGCCATGGTGGCCGTGGGCGCGCCCGCTACCGACTGGGCAAACGACGGACTCTTCGGCGACGGTTATCATTTGCTGGGTATCGGAACAAAGGCATATGAGGAAGTCAACGACGAATATACAGCCGCCCTGAACGCGGCGCAGGCGTTTACGGAGATCGACCCCGAGGCGGAGGACTTTGACGAAGAAGCTGCCAAAGCGGAATTGGACGCCTTTGCCCCTTCGGAAAAGACCGCCACGATCGATGTGGAGGACGAGGAAACGCTGGAAATCAGCACCCTGACCGCTTACTACGACGAGATTCCGGAGGATGCTGACGAGGAAGAGACCGTGGGCATGACCTTTGCGGAGGCGAAACAGTATTTCACGGAAAAAGGTTTTGAAGCGCCAGACCCCGCCGACTACGGCGTTTGGGTACCCGGCGTGCCGGTGCTTGTAGGAAGTCTTCTGGAAAAGGCTAACGCAGCCGATTGGCTGCAGGGCCTGATCCTCGACGGTATCGTAGCGGGCGTGGGCGCGGTGCTCGGTTTCGTGCCCCAGATGCTGGTGCTCTTCCTGATGCTGGCGTTTCTCGAGGCATGCGGCTATATGGCGCGTATCGCCTTCGTACTGGACCGTATTTTCCGTAAGTTCGGTCTTTCGGGCAAATCCTTTATTCCCATGCTCATCGGCGTGGGCTGCGGCGTGCCCGGCATCATGGCGAGCCGTACCATCGAAAATGAACGCGACCGCCGTATGACGATCATGACCACCACGTTTATCCCATGCGGCGCAAAGGTGCCCTTTATTGCCATGATAGCCGGCGCGATCTTCGGCGGCAGCCCGTGGATCTCCACCTCCGCCTACTTCATCGGCATGGCGGCCATCGTGGTTTCCGGCATCATGCTGAAAAAGACGAAAATGTTTGCGGGCGACCCGGCCCCCTTCGTGATGGAACTGCCCGCCTACCATCTGCCGACGGTCGGCAACGTGCTCCGCTCCATGTGGGAGCGCGGCTGGTCCTTTATCAAAAAGGCCGGCACCATCATTCTGCTTTCCACCATCGTCGTCTGGTTCACCTCCTACTTCGGTTTTGCGGAGGACGGTTTCCGTATGCTGGCGGAGGACGAGCTTGATGTCTCCATCCTTGCCCGCATCGGCTCTGTGATCGCATGGATCTTCGCTCCGCTCGGCTGGGGCAACTGGCAGGCTGCCGTGGCTTCCATTACGGGGCTTGTTGCAAAGGAGAATATCGTGGGTACCATGGGCATCCTCTACGGCGGCGGCGAATTGACAGCCTGGCAGGCGCTGCACGAGGCGTTCACCGGCGTCACGGGCTTCTCTTTCCTGGTGTTCAATCTGCTGTGCGCCCCCTGCTTCGCTGCTATCGGCGCCATCAAACGCGAGATGAACAACGCCAAGTGGACGTGGTTTACAATTGGCTACCAATGCGGTTTTGCCTACGCGATCTCGCTGTGCATCAACCAGATCGGCGGCGCGTTTACCGGGAACTTCAACGTGATCGGTTTTATCTGTGCGCTGGCGATCCTCGCGGGTATGGTCTATATGCTGTTCTTCAAGAAATATCAGGAAGCCACAAAGCTGACGAAAAAAGTCTGATATTACGAAAGGAAGCGGTTTTATGCTGAGCTGGCTGACGGCGAATATCGGCACGGTAGTGATCACGTTACTCCTGATCGTTCTTGTCGTGATCATTGTCGTGAAGCTCCGGAAGGATAAGAAGAAAGGCGTTTCATCCTGTGGCGGGAACTGCGCGCACTGCGCGATGAGCGGCGCCTGTCATCAGAAAAAATAACGTCCCGCCCGGCAGGAAGTTTCGCATCTAAAAACCATAAATCGCATACGGCGCCGGGACTGACGTTCTGAACGCCGTATGTTTTCTTTTGTAAAACAAATCGTGGGAAGAGGAAAATCCGATGACAAAAAAGACGTGGGATCTGTATGCGCCGATCTATGAGCGGGCGATGCGGTCGGATGAAAACACATATCAATTTTTGTACGACAGGATTCCCGATGTGATCCGGAACAAGGACGTGCTGGAAATCGCCACGGGCCCGGGGTTATTGGCAAAACATGTGGCTTCCGCCGCAAAAACGATGATTGCCACCGATTATTCCGAAGGGATGATCGCGCAGGCGAAAAAGGGCGTTTACCCGACGAAGCTGCGGTTTGAGGTGGCAGACGCCACGGCGCTTCCATATGCAGACGGTTCCTTTGACGCGGTGATCATTTCCAACGCCTTGCATATCATTCCGGAACCGGAACGGGCGCTCAGGGAAATCGACCGCGTGCTGAAGCCCGAACTGCTGGCTTCGGAAATAGAACGCGTTACGGAGGGCAGAAA
>CACZOP010000224.1 GCA_902782845.1 Oscillospiraceae bacterium
AACAAAGAAACGATTTTTTTCATATACGCCCTCTCCGCATCTTTCAGGATATTCCCATTATATCAGGCATTTTTACGGCCGGCAAGCCGCACTGCGGAAAATTAAAACAATCTTAAGAAAAACAGGCCCCCGCACGAGGCGAGGGCATATTTTATCATTATTTTGTTCGTCAGTAGGTGATCCGGGCTTCCAGCGCGCCGGTCTTTTCAAAAGAGGCGTTAAAGCTGGAATCCTCCACTGTCCACGCGGTTTTGCAGATCAGATGCGCCGCATCCGCAAGATCGGCCGCCGCCTTGGTCTGCGCTTCGAGCGCACTTACGAACGTGTTGACCGCGGTTGCATCCGCGCCTTCGCTCTTAACCGTTTCGTTTGTCAGATAATTGGTTGCGAAAATCGTGCCCTGGGCAATGCCGTTCCGGTAGGAAACGGAGCAGGTCCACGCGCTGCCGTCATATTCGCAAAGCGCATACACAAAGCCGGAGGAGGAACCGGAACCCTGGACGCCGGAACGATAGTCGGATTTTACATAAACCTTATTATCGGTGATATAAACCTCCGAGGCAGTGGAAAGGAGATTGACCCCCGCCGTGACCACGACCTCCGGCAGCGCGATCGCCGCCGTTTTGATCTCGCCCTGATCGTCAACGTCCGCACAGACCAGTTCGCAGATGTTTTTATCGTTTTCCGCTTTCATGGTAACCGCGATCAGTTCGTTTTTCCCGTCGTCGTCAATATCCGCGCTTGCGGTGCTCAGAATGCCTGCCGCAACGGCAGTGCCGGCGTTCACGGTTTCCTTGCTGTCGGCAACCAGCCGAAGGCTCAGCTTCTCCGCCAGAAGCGCGGTAGTAAAGGTTTTTTCGTTCAGGGGATCTTCGGAAGTCTCGGGCTTCGTGCGGTCGGTCACCTTGCCGTCGGGCAGGCGATAGGTCACGGTGCCAAGCGCCTCCAGCCCCACGGCGGCGCGCAGAATACTCCGGGCGTCCTCAGCGGTGATCGCTTTGTCGTCGTTGGTGTCGGCAATGGCAAATTCCACGCCGCCCGCCAGATAATTGGCAAGGCCCACGGCGGCGCGCAGCGCAAGGCGGGCGTCCTCGGCGGTTACGATACCGTCCATGCTGATGTCGCCCGCGGCAAAACGGGATTCCGCCTGCAGCGCCATGCCGCATTTGGTGCAGGTATACAGCTTGATTGTTTCGCCGATATCGTTGACGGTTTCTTCGCCGTCGTTCCATTTATGCCCGGTCGCAGGCAGAACATTCGGCCGGTACAGGACCTCGTTGCAGACGGAACAAATCGTGCCGGCAGCCTGACCGTCCATCGTGCAGGTGGGAGAGACCGCCTCGGTGATAACGGGGGTATGGCCGAGCGCGTCGAGCTCCCTTACTTCCACAACGGCGCGGCAAACAGTGCAGATCCGCACCTCCCTGCCCTTTTCCATGCAGGTGGCGGCTTTTTCCACGATCCATTCTTCGCCTGTTTTATGCTGTCCGTTGACGCAGCCGTAGCTCAGGAGCGTGGGATAATCAAAGATGCAAAGCGTCATGGGATAATTCCCTGCATAATAATTCTTCCGGTCTTCTTCCTTCATCTGCAAACGGTATTCCCACATGGTCACCGTGGCGTCGGTAAGCGTATCGGAGACCACGTCGTTGAACCAGAACGCATAGGTGCTTCTGCCGGCGTCTTTTGCGGCTGCGGCGGAGAGCGCCTTGTCGCAGTATACCCCGGGATAAAATCCCTTGGCGCGGATCTCAGCGGCAAAGGCGGATACCGCCTCTCCCACGGCGGGATTGGCTTCGGCGGTCATCGTTCCGGCGGGATAAAAGATACTGACGGGCAGCTTCAGCGTTTCGTTGGCTGCGTCCAGCGCGGAAGCGACAAACGCGCCCTGCGCTTTCCCCTCGTCGGCCGAAGCGGCGTCCGAAATAAAGTAGGCGCCCACAACAAGCCCCGCCTTCCGCGCGGCGGCGGCAAGCGCGGCGAAATTCTTGTTCAGCGTGTAAGGCTCGGCGTTTTCTCTGTTCACACGGCCGAGGCAGATCATCGCGCCGTCCACGTCGCCCTTTACCTTATCTGTTCTGATGGCGGCAAAATCCGTGTTTTCCGTCGTTGCGTCTTCCGGGATCCTCACAACGTAAAGACTCACGTTCTGGAGCGACTTGCAGAGATCCAGCCGGACCCAGCCGCTGACGCCGTTGAAAACGATCCGCCCCCAGTTGTCGTTGGGGATACATTCGACCACGTCGATAATGGTGCCCTTCGGCAGTACGCCCACCGACTGAGAATCGGAACGGGACGACGAACGGATGTAGAGATTGTGTTCAACGTTGGAAAGATAATATCCCTCCGCATAGTTATCTGCAGCCGACGCAGCGAACGGACAGCAGAGCAAAACGCCCAGCGTCATGCACAGTGCGAGCAGCAGCGCAAGGACTTTGTTTCTTCTTTTCATATTCCGTCTTCCTTTATCATAAAATTATACATTATAATTGTATTGTATTCTGAACAAAATGTCAATATCGCATTCGTGAATATTTTCTTCCTTTTTCGGAAAACTTTCGGCGATATTTCAACAAAGCTGAAAATACCTTTAAAAACAGCCGAAAGCCGTTTGCCCGACACGTTACGGGCAAACGGCTTTTCGCCGGATCCGCGGATGATCCGCGATATCCTGATGATTATTTATACAGCGGGCCGTAGGCGGCGCAGGCACGGTAGTCGGCGCCCTCCAGATCCTTGGTGCCGAAGGCGTTCCACGCGGCGGGCCGGAAAATCTTCTCGTCCGGTACGTTGTGCAGCCCCACGGGAATGCGGAGCATGGAGCACATGGTGATGAGATCCGCGCCGATGTGGCCGTAGGAGATCGCGCCGTGGTTCGCGCCCCAGCAGTTCATCAGATCGTAGGCGGAACGGAAGGGACCCACGCCGTTCACGATGGGCGTAAACCAGGTGCAGGGCCAGGTGTAGTCGGTGCGCTTCCACAGGATATCCGAAACCTCGTCCGGCAGGTTCACCGTGTAGCCCTCCGCGATCTGGATGGTAGGCCCGAGGCCCTTGACCATATTGATGCGGATCATGGTGGCGGGCATCTCGGCACGGGTCAAAAAGCGGGAGGAATAGCCGCCGCCGCGGAAGTAGCCGTTGTCGGCCGCACACCACTCGGTGGCCTTCAGCATTTTTTCAATATCTTCTTCGGTTACGTCATACCAGGGCTTGATCACCGGTTTGCCGTTCCCGTCCTTCACTTCGCCGCAGGCGTCAAGGCAGCAGGCGCCGGAGTTGATAAGGTGGATGAAGCCGCCGGCTTCTTTTGCCTTGCCTTCGATATCATAGCCGGTCACACGCTTGACGGCGGAATCGCTCCAGAAGGTCCGCACGTCCGCAAACATCTGGGCGCGGTTGGTGAGCAGCTTCATAAAGAGCATCGAAAGGCCGTTGAGGGTGTCGTTCTCGGTGGCAAGGATATAGGGCTCTCTGGCGCCGTTCCAGTCGAACGAGGTGTTGCACATGGCCTCGCCGAAATCGCAGTTGGGATAGAAATCCGTCCACTGCCGCTGGCCCTGGAAGCCCGCCGCGATGGCGTTGTGCCCCGCCATCTCTTCTTCTCTGCCCGCAGGCAGGTTGGGGTTGCCGTTCATCAGATCCTTGATGATCACCATCATCTTCACGGCAAATTCCCAGTCTTTTTCTTTCTGGTCGGGGGATTTCTTCACAAAGTCGGGGTTCTTGTCAAAGCCCTCGGGGCAGTTGGCTTTGGTCCATGCCAGCGCCTTCCGGAATTCCGCCTCGTCGTAGATGCCCTCGGTCATGCGGCGGATGATCTCCACCTCGTCCACGCTCTCCACGCGCATCCCCAGATATTCCTCAATGAATTCGGGGCTGATCGAGGAACCGCCGATGCCCATACAGATGGAACCGATCTGCAGATAGGATTTCCCGCGCATGGTGCACACCGCCACGGCGGCGCGGGCAAAGCGCAGGAGCTTTTCTTCCACGTCCGCCGGGATCCGGGCGTCGTCCGCGTCCTGTACGTCGTGGCCGTAGATGCCGAAAGCCGGCAGACCCTTCTGCGCGTGGGTGGCAAGCACGCTCGCAAGATACACGGCGCCGGGGCGCTCGGTGGCGTTGAAACCCCACACGCCCTTGATCGTCATGGGATCGGAATCCATGGTCTCGCTGCCGTAGCACCAGCAGGGCGTCACGCTCAGGGTAATGTCCACACCCTCTTTTTTGAACTGCGCCGCCACCTGCGCCGCTTCGGCCACACGGCCGATGCTGGTTTCACTGATGATCACCTTCACGGGCTCCCCGTTGGAGTAGCGCAAATTGTCGGTAATGAGCTTCGCCGCCGCCTTCGCCATGTTCATGGTCTGGTCCTCAAGGCTCTCGCGCACCTTCAACGGGCCGCGGCGGGCGTCGATGATGCGGCGGATGCCGATCACGGGGTAATCGCCGATCAGTCTGCTTTTTGCCATAATGAAAACTTCCTTTCGCTTTCAGATTTTATTGTTCGAAAAGCCGACTCCCTTGCGGAACCGGCTTTGTTTCGCTTTGTTATTCCGCTGCCGCGGAGGTTTCTTCAGCTTCGGCCGGAGCCGCGGCGGTGGTTTCCTCAATCGCCTCGGCCGCCGTGGTTTCTTCGGCGGGAGCGGCTTCTCCGGCGCCTGTGCCGAGCGCAATGCGCTCCGCGGTAAAGAGCTTGTCAGCGCTCTGCTTCGCGCCGGTCACGGTCACGCTGTCACCCTCGTTCAGCAATACCACCGGGTTCATGATCGTGGCGGCAAGATAATAGTAGTCGCCGCTGTTGTCAAGCTCGATATAGTAATAGGTGGTACCGCTCACCACGGCGGTACGGATATCGGTGATCGTGCCGGATACCGTCGCCACGTTATTCTGCGCCGCATCCGTCTCGGCGGCGTCAGCGTCGCTCTCCGCATCCGGAACGCCCACGTTTTCGGCGTCAAAGTTGAAGTTGATGATCTTGGGCGGGTTCAGCTCCGCCATGCCCTGGATATACTCCTCCAGACAGTTCCGCAGGTTCACGTTTTCGCTCTTCGGGATCGCCATCACGTTATACTGCTCCACGTTGACCATGGCGTAGGATTTCACCACGTTCGCCTTGTCCTTCAGCGACATAAAATAGGTCGCCTCGCCGTCGATATTGAGAAGGATCGGGAAGGACGCCGTCCACTGTTTATCCTGCACCTTACCCTCGGCGGACACCTGCGCGGTGGCTTCTGTGGCGCCGGTGGTGCTGTAGAAGGCGGCTTCCTTGGTGCGCTGGTTGATCATCACAAAGCCGAGAATGGAGTTATCCGCGGTCACGCTGGTCACACCCGTATACATATACACGTCGTCGCCGTTGGTGATGAAGGAATAGCCGTCGGAGGCTTTTTTCACGCCGGACTGGCCGATGATGGAGTTCCAAAAGCCGCTTTCGTACTTACCGAAATAGTTATACTGGGTCACCAGCAGATCGGAATCGTAGGCCTGGTCGATCCACGCGATCTCGGAATTCTCCGCGCCGAACTGGTCGGCGGTGTAATAGGAAGGTTCGCCTGTCACCGCGTCCACAAGGAAGATGCCCTGCACGTC
>CACZOP010000225.1 GCA_902782845.1 Oscillospiraceae bacterium
ATGGAGCCTGCTGGCGAATTATTTCGACGATACGCTGCTGCGGAATACCATCGCGCTGGACGCCGCCCGCAGAATGGAGATCCCCTATGCGGTGGACTGCAGGCCTGTTGACCTTTATATCAACGGCGGGTATCTGGGCAACTATCTGGTTTGCGAAAGCGTGCAGGTGGATCCCGAGCGGGTGGATATCCGGGATATGGAAAAAGAGAACGAGGCGGCGAACCCGGGGGTGGATCTCGAGACCGTGGAAAGCGAGCACGATGGCGAGCCGGGCGTGATCACCATGGGGACCCGTCAATGGTCAATCCTTCCCAACACGCCCCCCGGGGAGGACGGCGAATACCTGCTGGAACTGGATCTGCCGGGAAAGATCAACTACGAACCGGCCGGTTTCTTTTCGAATCGGGGACAGTGCGTGATCGTTAAATCCCCGGAGCTCGCCACAGAATCACAGGTGAACCGGATCGCGGACATTTATCAGGCCTTTGAGGACGCGCTGTTTGCCGAGGATGGCAAAAACGCAGAGGGGAAGTCATGGCAGGACTATATCGATCAGCCGTCCTTCGTGAATTTTTATCTGCTGATGGAATATACGATGGACTTTGATTTTACCTGGACCAGCTTCTTTTTGACGTTGGATGAAAAAACGGGCGTGTTCAAGGTGGGGCCGGCATGGGATTTTGATATTACGTTCGGGGATTTCAACGACGGCACGTTCCGTTACCTGAACTCAAATCTGTCACATGTCTGGAGCATTTATAAGAATGATGATCTGTATATTTCGCCGTTATATCATATGATTTTACGCTCGGAGTTCCGAGATGCCGTCAGTGTACGCTGGAAAGAGTTGGACGAGCTGTTTCACAATACTCTGCCGGAAGATTTTGCCTCGTATTACCATGAAAACCGGGCTTCCGCGCAGATGAATATGTGTCGTTGGGCGTTGCTTCCCGGCGGGACACTTTCGGAAAAAACGAAGTACTACGAGCGGAAAGTCTGGTCGATCTGGCGCTTTTTGAATATACGGGCGGACGCGTTGGACGCGGGCTTTGCGGATGAGACCGCTTTGATGAGTTTAAGCGACTATATAGAAAAGCGCAAGGAGGGAGAATTGGACTTCTCTGAAATAACGCCCGAGTCTGAAATGACCATGCCGCCCGATCCGCTGCCGCCCGTTGAGACGCCGCAGGCGGAGACGACGCTCTCCGCGAAAACGGTCGCTCTCGCCGCCGCCGCCGTAGGGCTGCTTCTGCTCCTCCTGATCCCGGTGCTCCTGCTCCGGAAACAGAAAAAGAAGGAAGCCCGGGACGACGGGGAAGACCGGGAAGAGCAGGACGACGGGGAGGATCGGGAAGAACAGGAGGATCGGGACGACCGGGAATAAGCGCTTCGCGGTACGGTTTTCCGGCGTGAAACCGCGCGCCGGAACCAAAAAAAACAGAGTTCGGGGGCTTTACAGGACAAAACCTGTAAAGCTCTTTTCTTGTCGCTTTTTGTCGGCGGTAAGAGAAAAAGAAAGGCCGGGAGCTTTACAAAACCGGCTTTTATTTATATTATAATAATTAATACCATAAATATATATCGTTCCACAGCGCGTATTCCCGCAAAACGAGCCGTTCCCGCGTCGGTTTTTTTTGCGGCGACAACCGGCTTCGGCCGGATTTTCTTTTTTTTGTTCATAATTAATTTACAAAAAAACAGAACGGCTTGCAAAATGCGTCACGCGTTCGTTCAGTTTTGTGCAATATTTATATGATTCCTGTTTATTTTTTGTTCAGGTATTCAAAAATGACTGATTGACAATTACCGGTTTTGTGGTTTATAATGATGATGATATAGTATACCCATAGTGCCCCCTTATGCGAGGGGGCAGGTGGGTGACATATTAATTTTGCAAATCATTTGAGAAGGAGTGTTTTGAATGGGAACAAAGGCGAAGCTTTCCACTAAAGTTTTAAGCCTCTTCCTGTCGGTACTGATGGCAGCGAGCTGCTTTGGCATCGTGTTTCCGAGCCTTGCGCCGGAAGCAAAGGCAGCCGGCGCTGACATTCCCGCGCTGAAAGACGCGCTGGACGCCGCCCTGAACGGCGGTTATCTCGGTACCGACGACTACACCGTTTCCGTGGATGAAAACGGGAACGCATCGGTGAACGACACCACCAAGAACGGCTACCTGTTTGCCGTGGTGCGCGCCGTGGGCAACGTCGCCGAGGCGATCGGTAAAGAAGAAGGAACCGATCACAACGCTTCGCTTGCGGCGTATATCTGCGCGCAGGTGGATGCGAACGAGTTCCAGGCCCGTTTTATCACCGCGATTTTGCCGAACGCCGGCAAATACGCGCAGTATGACGGCAGCGACCCGCAGCACACGTTCAACGGCTCGGTTGCGGATATGGAAGCCAACCTGCCCGAAACGTATACCTTCACCACCACGGTGAGCCGTGACGTGAAGGGCGCCGTGCTCACCGACTACGAATCCGCATACGACGTGCCCGCCACGGTCGACGGCGAGTATAAGCTGACCGTTACCGGCACGCGCACGCAGGTGGATTCCACCAACGGAGTGTCGGAGACCGGCGCAGTGTATAAAAACACCGCCGTTTCCTCCGAGGTGACGCCGGCCAACGCGCCCGACCTCTCCGCGATCAAGGCTTATCTGGATTTTGTGCAGGGTGAACGCGACGATCACGGGAACGTGACGCCCAGCGCCTTTGCCGTGGATTACGCCGCGTGGCTGGA
>CACZOP010000226.1 GCA_902782845.1 Oscillospiraceae bacterium
CCCGACAGCTGGTTCTACACCGACGCCGCCGCCCGTTACGTCCGGAGCAAAGAAAACCTCAAAGGGCTCTACGACCTTTCGGTGGGCAGGGGCGGCAACCTGCTTCTGAACGTGGCGCCGGACCGGCGGGGGCTGATCCCGGAGGAAGACGCGGCGATCCTCGCCGCCTTCGGAGAAGAAACCCGGGCGTATTTCGCCGCCCCGGTCTGCGAAAAAACCGGCCTCAGGGGCACGGTCTTCGACTTTTATCCCGAAACGGACGAAACGGTCTCCTGCCTCGTGCTGCGGGAAGATCTGACCGGGGGCGAATACGGCGGGACCTTCCGGCTCCTGTATGAAAGCGGCGGCGACAGAACGCTGCTGTACGACGGCGCCGCGGTGGGGCACAGGCGGATCCTTCGTTTCCCCGCCGTGCAGGTGGGGCGGCACGGTTTTTTCCGGCTGACCTTCAGCGACGAAATTGCCCTGCGGGACCTGAAAATGTATCGGTGAGGTGAGAAAATGGAAATCCGCATAACGCATATCACGGATCTTGCCCCGACGCGGGACAACCGCCGCAACAGCGAGGGCGATTTTATCCTGCTGAACAACGGCGACGTCCTGTTTGTTTACACCCGCTACGACGGCGGCGACGGGGACGGCGACCCCGCGGATCTATACGCCTGCGTTTCACACGACGGCGGCGACAGCTTTTCGCCGCCCCGCCCGCTGCTGCTGCGGAAGGAGATTCCGGCGGACAACGTCATGTCGGTGACCCTGCGGCGGATGAAAAACGGCGACCTGGGGCTTTTTTTCCTGGTGAAGAACCCGCCGCACCAGTGCAGACTCTTTTTCTGCCGCTCCAAAGACGAGGGACAGCGCTTTTCCGCCCCCGCGGCGTGCATCCCGCACCGGGGCTATTTTGTGGTAAACAACGACCGCCTGCTTCTCACACCCTCCGGCCGCTGGCTGGTCCCGGCGGCGTTTACCGAGGTGCTGGTGGAGGACAAAACGGAGCTGGCGCGCTTCGGCCCCGCCCACTGCATGCTGTACGCATCCGACGACGACGGCGAAAGCTGGTATCTTTTAAGCGAGATCCGCCCCGGCGGCGGCATGGAGCACAGCGCCACGGGCCTGCAGGAACCGGGGCTGGCCCTGCTCCCGGGCGGCGTGTTGTGGAGCTTTTTCCGCACCGACACCGGGCGGCAATACGAGAGCTTTTCGTTTGACGACGGCAAAAACTGGACGGCGGCGCAGCCCTCCCGCTTCACCTCCCCCGCCTCCCCGCTCTCGGTCAAACGGCTGCGAAACGGCAGGCTCCTCGCCGTGTGGAACCCCGTGCCGGATTATAACGGCAAAAACAAAAATCCCCTCGGTATCTGGACCGGGGGAAGAACGCCGCTGGTGTGCGCCCTCAGCGACGAAAACGGCAGGGACTTCTGCGCGCCCGCGGCCATTGAAACCGACCCCGGATGCGGCTACGCCTACACCGCGATCTTCGAGGCGCCAAACGGCGGGATACTGCTCGCCTATTCCGCCGGCGGCCCGGCGGACGGCGGTATGCTCAACCGCCTGCGGATCACGAAGCTGCGGCTGCAGCCGGAAGGCTGAAACAGGGCGAAGAAACACGTAGAAGCCCCCACGGAACGATTTCAAATTCCATTCTCATCCGGATGCCGGACGGAAACGGCGGCCGCCGTCCCGCTCACATGCTGTCAAGCAGATCGTCCCGGCCTGCCAGCAGCATGGCTTTTTTTACTCCGTGGAGGAAAAGCACGTTCATCAGCATGGCGATGTCTTTGGGGGAACGGCGATCTTCTTTGTTGAGCCAGAGCCACACGATGCTGGTGACCCCGGCGGTGATGAACTGGGTGCAGTACGCCGCCATTTCGGTGGTTTCGTCTTCCTGGATCAGGCGGCCCACGATCTTCGAGAACATTTCGCCGATATTCAGATTCCCGTTTTTGCTGAGAAGCACCAGGATCAGCTCCCGCTCCTCCTCCAGATAGGTGAGGATATCCGTCAGCAGCAGCCGCAGGCGGTTGGGGCCCGCGGGGCGGCGTTCGATCAGGACATAGATCTCCGCGCTTACGTCGTCAAGGATCTCCTGACAGAGGTCGTATTGGGATTCGTAGTGCCTGTAGAAGGTACTGCGGTTCACGTCGGCGGTCTCGCAGAGTTTTTTCACGCTGATCTCATGGATGGATCTTGTCTTCATCAGCTCCACCAGCGCGTCCTTGAGCAGGCGGCGCGTCATTTTCAGTCGGCGGTCTTCTTTTTCATTTTTCATGGCGGGTCCTCCTTTCGGGATCAGGACGGGACCGTACAGTTTTTTGATTTTTGTTGCACAACCATACCGATCGGGTCCGGCTTGTGGTAAATCGCACAGCACAGAAGGAAAGTGTTTATTGCTTCCTTCTGTTTTTTATTATAAAATAGCATCGAACAAAATGCAACACTCTGTTTCAAAAATAACACGGAGAACTGTTATGGATCCGGACACCAGAATCACATCCCTCCCCACGCTCACGGTGAACGCCCTGCTGCGGCAGGCAGCGGAAGACTACGGCGACCGCGCCGCCATCCGATATAACGAACACGGCGGGGTCACCGATAAGAGCTACCGCGTCTTCTACCGCGATTCCCTGGCCTTTGCCGCCTATCTGGGCAGCCGCTTCCCGGCGCCCTGCCATATCGCGCTGCTTGGGAAAACCACCTACGCCTACCTTGTGTGTCTCAACGGGATTTTTCTCAGCGGGAACACCGCCGTGCCGCTGGACGCCGCCCTGCCCAAAGAACGGCTGCAATACCTGCTGGGGGATGCCGACGCGGCAGGCGTCTTTTTCGATGAAACGGCGAAAGAAGCCGAAGCCGCCTTTTCCGGCTGCCCGAAGCTGAAGCACGCCATGCGGCTGGGGGCTGTGGCGCCGGAGACGCTGCCGGACGGCGGAACCGCCGCGGTGAAAGAAAGCCCGGAACACTGCGCCGCCATCTTTTATACCTCCGGCACCACGGGCAAAAGCAAGGGCGTGATGCTCGCCTCCGCCGCCATCGTATCGAACGTCTGTTTTAAGGAGATGGCGCTCACCGGCGGCCACGTGGCGCTGAACGTGCTGCCCATGCACCATATTTTCAGTTTCTCGTGCGACTACTTAAAAAACATCAAAGACGGCGTCACCGTCTGCCTGAGCCGGGGCCCCGCGTATCTGGGGGAGGAGCTCCAACGCTACGCGCCCTCGGTGCTGCGTCTGGTGCCCATGATGGCCGACAGTTTATTCCGCAAGGTCCGGCTGCAGAAAAAAAGAGAGCCCGCGCTGAGCCCCAGAGCGGCGGCGGAACGGGTTTTCGGCAGGAACATCAAAAAAATCATCGTATCCGGCGCTTCCTACTGGAGCGATGAAGAAGCGGCGTTTATCGCCATGGGGATCACCGTGCGGCAGGGCTACGGCATGACCGAAACGGGGCCCAGAATCGCGGTGCCGGACGGGAACACCTGTATGGCGTCCGGCGGGCGGGTCATCAGCATCTGCAGGGTCCGTCTGCAGGAGGGCGAGATCCAGGTAAAAAGCCCGTCGCTCATGTCCGGCTACTACAAACAGCCCGAGGAAACCGCCAAAGCCTTCACCCCCGACGGCTGGTTCCGCACCGGCGACCTGGGGCGGCTGACCCCCGACAATGAGCTCTTTATCACGGGCAGACGCAAGGACCTCATTATCCTCGCCAACGGCGAAAACGTCTCTCCGGAGGAAGTGGAGCTTTCTTACGCCGACGAGCCGCTGGTGGCGGAGATCGAGGTTTTTGAGAACAACGGCAAAATCGCGGCGCTGATCCGGCCGGATCTGACCTATGCCGGAAAGCACGGGATCACGAACGTAAAAGCTGCGATCCAACAGCGCATCGAAATAAAAAACGCGGCGGATATCGCGGCGCGGGAAATCGACGAGTTCTACCTCACCGAAACGCCCCTTGCCCGCACCGCCACGGGAAAACTGATAAGGAGAAACCGCAAATGATAGAAATCAAACTGCAAAACGGCGGCACAGCCGAGGCCTATCCCCTCACCCAGGCTCAGCGGATGATGTATTTTGTGTTCAACGGCTTCGGGAAGAATCCCGCCATGCTGAACATCGGCACCGGCGTTTACTGGCAGGGGGCGTTCGACGCCGATACCCTGCGCGAGGCGCTGAACGAAGCGATCGGCCGCTGCGACACCATGCGCCTGCGTTTCAGCCCCGATAACCAGTTCGGGCTGGTGCAGTATCTTTCCCCGGCATTGGAGATGGAAGTGGAGGAAGAAGACCTCAGCTCCCTTTCGGAGGAGGAAGCCTGCGCCACCCTCAAGGGCTGGACGAAGGCGGGCGTGGATTTTGTGCAGAAACCGCTGAACGCCGTGAAGATCATGCACATGCCCGGGGGCTACAACGGCTTTTACTGCCGGTTCCACCATCTGGCGTTCGACGGCTATTCCGCCAAGCTCTTCCTTGCCGACGCCATGGCCATCTACGTCCACAAGCGCACCGGCGCGCCCTATCCCAAGCCCATGAAGCCGTATCTCGACGCCATGAAGCTCGAGCTTGCCTATCTGGATTCCGACGCCCGCAAGGCGGACCGCGCCTACTGGATGCGGCGGTTCTCAACGGAGCCGGAGCCCGTCTTCAACGATTATCTGCTGGATAACCGTCTCGAAAAACAGCGGAAGGAAGAAAACGATCCAAACCGCCGCTACGTGCTGATGTTCGAGGGGGACCATCCCGACTCCCGCACCCTGCACTACGATCTTTCGGCCGAAGACACAAAAAAGGTGCTGGACATGTGCGCGAAGGAGGAGCTTTCGGTGCCCTGCGTGCTGATGCTGGCGCTGCGCACCGCCCTTTCGGCATTCAACCGTCGCCAGCCGGACGTTTCGTTCAAGTTCATGATCAACCGCCGGGGCACCCTGCTGGAGAAAAAATCCGGCGGCAACCGCTGGCACTTCTACACCCTGCGGACGGTGGTGGACGAGGGGCGCAGCTTTGCCGACGCCGCCCGCGCCGTGGAGGACGAGCAGAACGAAGTCTTCCGCCACTGCGCCTTCGATACGCTGGAAATGTATCACATCAAGCATATGGCCATGCACGTGGAGCGGCTGGAACAGACCTACGACAGCATGAGCTTTTCCTACCATGCGCCGCTGCCCGTCCCCTTTGAGAACGAGGAGATCCGCAAAACCGCAAAGGGCGTGTGGTATACCAGCGACTACTCCGCCCAGAACCTCTACCTCACGGCAAAGCACCGCCTGAACGACAACGGCCTTGAATTCATTTTTGAATACCGCATCAGCGAAGACCCCGCCGCGGATCTGGCGATATTCTACGAAAAAATGAAAACCGCCCTGCTCATGGGAGCGGAGGATCCGAACCGCACCATCGGGGAAATTCTGGACAAAACCGCATTATAATTCGGAATTTGTCTTCGACAAATTCCGATTTCCCTCATAAAAAAAGAAAGGACATACCACAATGGAAACTGTCATCAACACCATTCTCGAATACGTGGAGCCGGATGAGGAGATCACCGGCGATTCCCGCTTAAAAGAAGACTGCGGC
>CACZOP010000227.1 GCA_902782845.1 Oscillospiraceae bacterium
AAAAAAGATCCCCGAACAAAAAATCCGGAGATCCTTGATTCTATAAGGAAGGGTGCAGCGCGGCTGTCCCTTTTTTAATTTTGCCGGTACGGCGTCGTGCCGCGAAGAAAGAGCGTCACACGTTCGCCTCAGCCGTTTCGGGCGCGGGCCTTTTCTCGATGGCGTTGGAAACCAGCACCATGCCCACCCAGATCACGGTGACGAGCACTGCCATCAGCACGCCCACCGACGCCATCTCACTCAGCATTTCGGCAACCGCGCCTGCGCCCTCGGTGGCCGCCGTGAGGAACGGGAAGAAGGGCACCACCTCGCCGTGCCACAGATGCTCGAAGGCAAGCAGAATCACGCCGCCCCAGAGCAGCTCCGCCAGCCAGAACAGCTTGCGGGCAAAGCCCTGCTTTGCGGGCGCTTTTGTATCGGCGCCGTTGGCGCTGACGGATACGTTCATTTTCTTTTCTTCATACTTTTTCAGGAGAACCGCCGCCGCCGTCACAACGATCGCTTCGGTTCCGGGAACAAGAAAACATGCCATAGTTATATCCTCCAATTTTATATTCGATTTATTATAACACGAACAGACCGGATTTGCAAGGGTTTTGTGGACGGAAGCGGAAACAAATCGAATCTGTCCGCGGAAGTTCCGGTTTCCCGTGCCGTTTCAGCAAGCTTGGCTCACAGATCGCAGTATTCCGAATTGCTCCGGTCGGTGTCGCTGTTTTCGACGATCAGCACGCTTGCGTCCGCCGAGCAGACGATGTTGTGCCAGGTGCCAGCCGTGACGTTATAGAGCTTGCAGGGCTCCATTTTCACCGGGGTACGTTCTTTGCCGATAAAGAGGGTGGCTTCGCCTTTGAGCAGAACAAAGACCTCGTCGGTTTCCATGTGCCGCTCCATATAGGTGTTTTTCGTGTATTCGTCGTCCTGCGTTAAAAACGCCACGCACCAGGTTTTGAAGATCATGGTGCGGTCGTAGCCGCGGCCCGTAAATTCGCTGATTTCGAGCCCTTTCGCCTTGGTATCGTCCATTGACCGTTTGCTCCTTTGCATTGTTTTTTTATGGTTCTATGATACCACCAAATGCAAAATGCGTCAATCGGTTTTCGATGTGAATTCAGATATTATCCGGTATTGATCGGGAAGCCGGCGCGCGTTTTTTGCCGGAGAAAACGAACGATCCTCTTTTTCTGATTGCGTCCGCGACGGAAAAAACCGTTTACAAGCGGCTGAAATCATGCTATACTGAACACAGCGGACGTTTCTCACAGGCCGGACTGTAACCGCCCTGCGGAGAATAGAAAAAACCGGTATTACCGCCGGGTCGAAAGGAAATGAAACACCATGAAAAGAATCACCGCACTGTTCCTGTCGCTCCTTCTGTTGCCAGTCGCCATGCCCTGCGTTTTCGCCGCGGAAAGCGGCATGCTGACCGTTACGGATCATTATACCGAAGGCGAGGACGTCGCCGACGCGCTGCAGCGCCTGATCGACGAAAACCCCAACCGCACGCTCTGTTTCCCCGACGGCGTCTACCGTTTGTCCCATCCGCTGATCACCCCGGCGGATCCCGCAAAGAGCGTGGATCTTCGTCTCTCCGCCTATGCGGTGCTGGAGGCCGGCGAAAACTGGTCCGGCGACGCGCTGGTGATCCTTGGCGGCAAAGATCCGAAAAACGACACCCATACCCCCGGCAGCGTCTACGGGCTCACCGGCGGCGTATTGGACGGCAAAGGAAAAACCGGCGGCGTGATCATCGCGGGCGGCAGAGAGACCTATCTGCGCGAAACCTCCATGAAAAACGTGACGGTGGGCGTATATATCAAATACGGCGCCAACAGCGGTTCTTCCGATTCCGATATCCGGGACGTGAATATCATCGGCACCGGAGACACAAACAGCGTCGGCGTTCTGGCGGAGGGATACGACAACACCTTTACCAACATGCGTATCGGCAACGTATTCACCGGCGTGCACCTCAAAAGCGGGGGCAACTCCTTAAAGAACATCCATCCGCTTTATTATTCCGACTACACGGATTACGAAAACAGCTGCGGTTTTCTGGATGTATCCGGCAACAACCTTTACGATTACTGCTATTCCGACCAGTTCGGCGTAGGTTTCCGCACCACGGGCAACGGCTCCAATACCTATGCGAACTGTTTTTGCTGGTGGTATTCCCCCGCGGGTAAAAAAGAAACCTGCTTCAGGGCGGACGGAGAATTCAACTCCATCGTGACCAATATGCGTATCGGTTTCAGCGACGGGACAGAGAATACCGTTCTTTCCGCCGAAAAACCCGGCAGAGGCGTGTTTGACAATCCCGTGCTGAACGGGCATCAAGGAAAGAACCTCACCTACCGGCTGTATGACAGCAGTTCCCCGCTTTGCAGGCTCCGGCAGCTGATCTTCCGTATCGTCGATCTCTTCGCCGCGTTTCGTCTTTTTTAAGAAAATAATGCCGGCGGGCACCGTTTTCAAATAATTTTTAAGCTTTTTCACGTATCATATCCATATAGGATTGCGGCTATACCGAAAAGAGAAAGGAAACCGATATGAAGCATTCAAAACTCATGAAATCCGCCCTCAGCGTTCTACTGATCCTTCTGTTCTGCGTCAGCCTTGCCGGCTGCCGCCCCGCCAACCGCTTTGTGGGAAAATGGCGCTCCGTTACCAACGAAGGCAGCGGCTACCGGCAGGTGGTGCTGGAATTCCGCAGGGACGGCACCGCTTCCCTCAACGGCGAAGAGGTGGAATATGAGATCCGGAGCGGCGACAAGATCCTGCGGATCAACAAGGGCTTTTATTACTCGGAGTGCAGATACGAATTCAACGGCAGCAAAAAGCTGACCCTTCAGGGGGAAAACGCCTACTACTTCCTCACCGGCGACTATGTGAAATCAAAAAAATAAAAGCAAAAAAGAAGGCGGCCGTATCCGCCGCCTGAACGCAACGGACCCCCGCACGCATTTGCCCGGGGGTCCGGCTTTATATATTAGGTGAAACATCCGGATTCCGGCAGGAACGGGATCGGTTGCCTCTGCTGAGTTCAGCAGATCCCGCTGCCGTTTTTGACCACGATATCCGCGTAGACCGGGAAATGGTCCGAAACGAACCTGCCGTTGATTCCCGCCGTGACCACCCGGTAGGTTTTTACCGTAAGGTCGGGGGAACAGAGCACGAAATCGATCTCATAATCCTGATGGGTCTCGGGGTGGCAGCCGTGGAAGGTGCCGAAACGGATGCTGTCTTCCGCCACCATTGCGGTGTTCACCAGGTTTGTCGTCATGGCGTTGTAGGCCGGGGACCCCACAAGGGCGTTCAGGTCGGCGGTGAACACGACCGGCAGCGAGGGGAAGCGTTCGTCGATAAAGTCATTCACCATTTTGCCTGCCTGAACCACCGCCGTTTTTCCCACGTGATCGAAGTGGGAATTCACGTGCACGTAGGTATCGCCCGTAAACCGGTTCTGAAGCACCGCCCAGGTGCACACGCGGTTGCAGGCGGCGTCCCAGCCGCGGGAAGGCACGTCCGGCGTTTCGCTGAGCCAGAAGGTGCCGGAATCCAACAGACGGTATCTGGCGCGCAGGTAATAGACCGTGCAGGATTCGCCCGTGCCGCTGCCGTCCCGATCCTCGCCGACGCTGTCGTATTCGGGCAGCAGTTTTTTCAGCTTCTCACGCCACTCGGGCGTCGCTTCCTGCACGCCGAAGGAATCGGGCCTCACCTCGTTTACCTCGGCAGGCACCAGCGGGATCCGGTATTTCAGATCCGTACCGCCCACGTCATAGCATCGGATATTAAAGCTCATCACGCGCACCGTTCCCTTTTCCTGCGCGGTGGGAGAGATCAGCGGGAAGGCGCCGGGCGTAAAAACGTCTCCCTCTGTCATACCGTGATGCGCGCCGTAGAGGGTAAGCAGCGCGATCAGGATCGCGAAGAATCTGCGGATGATCATTGTTTTCATTTTTTTTGCACTCCGTTTTGTTTTTGTACATTATATCACGCCTCTATCCGTTTTGCAACGGAATCCGGAGAAATTTGCGGCCGATTTCTTCCGTTATGCGGATCCTGCCCGCGTTTTTGTGATTATTTCACGAAGACTGCTTTCGGAAACTGTGAAAAACAGAAATTGACAAGCGCGTTTTTTTCGTATATAATACCAGTGTGAAAAAATATCTTGTGAAAGGTGATGTACAAAATGGAAGAAACTACGGTCGTAAAAGAAGAAGAAGTTAAAAAGGGCGGCACATTCTCCATGCTTCCCGCAGGCGTACAGGTGCTGATCGACTGGGTGATTTTTTTGGTCGCCACGCTGGTTTCCTTCTTTAAGAAAAAAGAGAGCGACTGATCCTGCTTCGGACAATAACAAACAGCGCCCGGAAACGGGCAACAAAAAGGCGGCACCGGATGCCGCTTTTTTTTGTTTAACAGATATCTACTCCGCCGGACAGAGGCAGACTGACTGTTCCTGCCAAAAAACAGATTGTAACGCCCGCCGATCGTGAACCGGCGCCGGTTTTTCAAGCGACGGCCGCGCCCATTCCGTTCAATTCCCTTGCATTTTGGGATACTCTGTGATAGAATAAGAAAAAAAATCCGGAGGAACGTCCGATGAATAAAAAAGAAACAAAATATCTGGACCGTTTACGCAGGAGCGTCCACTGCGGCGGCGTACTCAAGGCGGGGGACCATCCCATTCCCCTTTCCGATCTGAAAGACCTGGTCCTGCGGGCGGAGAACGCCTACGGCTCCCGCGTGTGCATTGTGGAAAAAGTAAAAAAGGGCAAGGAGAAGAAGGCGGTATCCCACACCGTGAAGGAATTCGCGGTGAAGCGCCGGGCTTTGGGACAGGCGCTGCTGGAGCTGGGGCTTGGCGG
>CACZOP010000228.1 GCA_902782845.1 Oscillospiraceae bacterium
AACGACGGAAAAAATCACCGGAGCCGCCGCTGAAACCACGGAGGAGGGCGCCGACGCTGACGCGACCACCCGGGCGGAGGCGACCACTGTCCGGAAATCGTTGATCGATTGGGACGCTTTGTTCGCGCAGCTGAGGGAAAGAATCAGGAGTTCCAGAGAGAATCAACAGGGGAAGAGCATGAAACGGGAAAGCGGACAGACGACAGCCGAGGCGGCGGACAAAACCGAGGCGAAGCCCGCAGACGCGCCGCGGCAGCCGCAGATCCCGTCCGCGGCTCTCCCGATCTATTACGAAGACGCGGGCCTGAAGATCACCGTCACCCGGCAGTGGTACGTGGGGGCATGGTGCTATATCGCCCACGTGCAGATGTCCGACTACAGCAGGCTGAAAACCGGCATGGCGCGGGACGCCTACGGTTATGATGAGCTGCCCGCCTCCTTTGCCGCGCGGCACGACTGCCTGCTGGCGGTGAACGGCGACTATGCCGAGGGCGACCGCAAGAGCGTTCTGCGGGCGGGAAATATCTACGGTTTCCGCACCGGCGTCGTTCAGGCGGTGTATTCCCAGAGAACGGGCGAGTTTGCTTCCGGCAACGGCGCCACGCTCTCGGAACTGGTGGGCATGGGCTACACCGACAGCTTCGGCTTCGGGGCGAGCGATCTGGTGGTGGACAGCCAATCGGTGTATCTGCGGAAGGACGGCGGCAAATCCACCCAGCGGACGCTGATCGGCACCACCGGCAACCCCGGCGATATGTATATCGTGGTCACCGAAGGGCGGTATACCGACGGCGTTTCCCGCGGGCTCCAGTATTTTGAGGCCGGCGACCTGCTCCAGAGCCTGGGCTGTTCCTACGGCGTTGCGCTGGACGGCGGCATGTGCTCCGCCATGGTGTGGGACGGCCGCGTGCTGAATCAGAATCCCCCGCAAAAAACCACCGGCTTTGTGTATATCACAAAGCGCTGAAGCCGTTTCGGATGCAGCCGGAACGGTAAAAAACCGTATGATTATAAAACATCGCCGACAGGAGCGATCCTGTCGGCGCGCTTTTTTCAGCTTGTGATTCTGACGTAGCCGCTGCGTTCGATCAGCGTTTGTCCTTCGTCTGAAAGGAGCCATGCAACCAGCGCTTTTACGTTGAGGTTCGGATCGTCCTCGCGGTAGACCGCGTAAAACTGCGCAACCGCCGGATAGGCGCCGGACCGGATGTTTTCCGGGCTTGGGGCTGCGCCGTTCAGCGACAGCATTTTTACTTCGTTATTATCGACGATCCCCTCCATATAATAACGAAAAGAATATCCGATGGAAGCGCCGAAAAACGCCAAAGGGGATTTTTTCGCAAACGGCGTTTCTCCCATGAATTTTTCCATCGCGGACTGGCTTCCGCTGCCCGCGAGACGCGTTACCGGATTGATCGGCCGGTCGGGGCCGCCGAGCTCTGCCCAATTGGTATAGGTCCCGCCGTAAATCCCGCGGATCTGCTCCGCTGTCAGATCGTTTACGGGATTCTTTGCGTTTACAAAAAACACAAACGCCTCCAGCCCTATGGGCTCGTAATGAAGCTGAACGCCCTGTTCGTCCGCATAGGCCTTTTGTTCTTCCGAGGGCGCGGCGCTGAAAAAAATATCCGTTTCGCCGTCTACGATCGCCTTATAGCCCCGCACGGTGTTTTTATACTGCATTTTGCTGTCCGCGGCAAAGTTTTCTCCATAGTAGTTGTCGTCCGAAAAAGCGCCGCCCTCATAGGTGACGGAGCCGGAAGGATACACCGCGTTGATCACGGAAGCGTAAACCGGCACAAGCGCCGCCGCGCCGTCCAGCACAGGCAGCTCGCCCGAAAGCTTCAGCGTGGCGTTTACACGGGCAAGATCGGAATCCTCTTCAAATGGCAGATACCGCCGCACGTCGATCATTTTTGCCTGTGACGTGCCGCTGAAATTGTTGGACAAACGACGGGTGAGCGCGGCGTACAGCCCCACGTTGAACGAGAGAAAAAGCGCAATGACCGTCAGGATCAGAACGATCTGCCAAACGAGTGTTTTTCTACGCGCCATAGGGCCACAGCTCCTTTGCGATAAAATAAATAATGGAGCAATGCCAGTAGGCGTATACGTCATAGGCAAAATGGATCACGGTCACTGTAATACACACGACCATAACGATGATCAGCAGTCGGCGGAATGTTTTTTCTTTCATACGCCGCCTCACATAAACTCTACGGCGAAATACAATAAAAGCATGCCGCCGCCGATCAGGATACACGTAATGGTCGCGATGGAACCGAAAACCATGGTGCAGATTTTATATTTCTCCAGCGTTTCTTTTTTCACGGCGCCCGGCTTCTTTTTGTTGCGGCGCTGCGCGATCAGGCGGCAGAGCAGGCTGACAAGAAAAATGCCCAAAGAGATCACGGGCGCCCATAAGATCGGATACCCCCGAAAGTATCCGGCAATCGTTTCCAGCATGGCACGGCCTTCTTTCTGTCCTTTTATTCTCAGAGATCGGCAGGATCTCCAACTTCAGTATGGCCGTTCAGCCTTTATTTTTGCTGAAAAAACAAAGGAGCAGGAGAGCGGCGGCCCTCTGCTCCGTGAAAAGCCTTTTGGTCGGTTTTCCGTTATTTCAGTCTGCTGATATACTGGCAGGTCACATACACGTTCTCCACCTTTTTCGCCTCTCCGCCGTCGGCGGTGGCGATCACGGGCTGGCTTTCGGAGGGCGTGCGGTAGAGCTTGAAGGTGATGGCGTCCTGCCCTACCAGCATTTCGGTGATGGGTTCATACTTGAAGTTCCGGTCCGCCACGTTCAGATAGTTGAAAACCACCTGCTTGAGCTCGTAACCCGAAAAGCATTTGATCACGTCGTCCTCGTCGTGCATGTCGATGATGGCCTTCGCTTCTTCAAAGGTCAGCGCGGAAAACTTGAATTCTCCTTCGTTCAGGATGGACAGGATGTTTGCGTTGTCCACAAGGATCAGCGGAAGTTTTGTGCGTGCCATAGGGGTGCCTCCTTCTCTCTTTTCGGCAAATGACCGATGTTTATCATAGAAACAGGATTTACCGTTGTTTTCTATATTTTACCCAAGGCGGCGGCGGATTGTCAAGGTGTATTCTGAAATAAAAATAGTTTTGACAAATCGTATAAATAATAGTAATATGGTTTTGTACATGAGAAAGAACAGGGGGAATCTGTATGAAACGGATCAGAAAAATCTGCGTGTTCCCGCTTTGCTTCGCGCTGCTCTTCGGCGTGTATTCCTTTACCGTTCCGCAACCGGCGCAGGCGGCCGGCAGAGTGCCCCGTATGGGCGACGTGGTCTACGACGGCGTTGTTACCGCCGAGGACGCCCGTATCTGCCTGCGCGCCGCCGTGGGGCTGGAAAACCTGAATCCCACCGAGTTTGAGGCCTGCGATATCGACGCCGACGGCGCGCTGACAGGCGGCGACGCCCGCGAGATCCTGCGGTTCAGCGTGGGGCTGGAATCGCCGCAGATTTCCGCTAACCGGGTGAACGGCAACGACAAGATCCTGTACCTCACCTTCGACGACGGCCCCTCAAAGCAGACGCAGAAGGTGTTGGATATCCTCGACCGCTATAACGCCAAGGCCACCTTTTTTGTAGTATACGCAAAGAACTACACGTATCAGTATAAAAACGTTGTGGATCACGGGCATTCGATCGGGCTGCACAGCTACACGCATGATTATTCCGATATCTACCGGAGCGTGGACAGATATTTCGCCGACCTGAACAAAATCTCCGATACGGTGTACGACTGTACCGGCGTGAGATCTAAGCTCATCCGTTTCCCCGGCGGCAGCTCCAACACCGTGAGCCGCAGATACCGCACCGGCATCATGACCAGGCTGACCGGAGAAGTGGAGAAACGGGGCTACGTGTATTTCGACTGGAACGGCGCCAATAACGACGCCACGGGCGTCAACTATACCCCGAATCAGATGTACCGTTACGCCATTTCCGCCAACGGCAAGAAGGAGATCGTAATGCTGATGCACGACGCCAGCCCCAAGGATAACTCCGTGGCGTCGTTGGCGTCCATTATCGAATTCTACCAGGCGCAGGGGTATCTTTGCATGGCGCTGCACGAAAACAGCTTTACCGCCCACCACAGGGTGGCGAATTAAGAACAGTTCCTGCGCCCCGCAAACGGGGAACCGCATTTTTTTGAGCAAATTGCGCAAAAATCAACCTGAAATTTCGGCGCGGAGGCGATGGACTTTCGCGTCGGATTTTGTTGAAATACGAAAAAAACCGTGCTACAATAAAGGCAGGTGATGATTATGAAAAAAACGAAGATAAAATGGCTGGCTTTGGCGTGCGCGGGAGCGCTTTTTTTGTCTGCCCGCGCGTTTGCTTTGGACCAGCCGCCCGGAAAAGGTGATATCGACGGCGACGGCGCCGTCACCGCGGCGGACGCCCGTGCCGTTCTGCGGGGCGCCGTGGGGTTGGAAAGCTGCATGCCCGGCACTGTGGAGTTCCTGTGTGCCGACGTGGATGGCAGCGGCGGGCTGACGGCGGAAGACGCCCGCTGTGTGCTGCGGGCCGCCGTGGGGCTGCTGAATCTTGAAACGATGGAGGAGATTTCCGTCCCTGATGAAGGTGAGCCGACAGACGAGCCGACCGCACAGGCGCCCGTTGAGCCGATCACGAAGCCGCCCGTTGAGCCGATCACGGAGCCGCCCGTTGAGACGACCACGCAGGCGCCGCCCGCCCCGGCGTATCCCCTGTCGGCCAAAGGCTATGAGATCCGGGAAGTGAACGGCATCACCTACGTGGGCGGGGTGCTCATCGCCAACAAAACCTACAGTCTGCCGGCTTCGTATAATCCCGGCAGCCTCACAAACGAAACCTACGCCGCTTTTCTGCAGATGCAGCAGGCGGCCGCGCGGCAGGGGCTCAGGCTTTGGGTCGCCTCCGGTTTCCGGTCCTACAGCTCGCAAAGCTCCATCTACAGCCGCTATGTGCGGCGGGACGGCAGGGCGGCCGCCGACCGATATTCCGCCCGACCGGGGCATTCGGAGCATCAGACCGGCCTTGCCTTCGACCTGAATACCATTACCCAGAGCTTTGCCAACACCAACGAGGGCCGGTGGGTGGCGGCGAACTGCTATAAATACGGCTTTATCCTGCGGTATCCGAAAAACAAGGAAGCGATCACCGGCTATATGTATGAGCCCTGGCATCTGCGGTATCTGGGCGTGGACCTCGCAACGAGGGTGTACGCAAGCGGATTATGCCTGGAGGAGTATCTCGGGATCGATTCACGGTATCGGTAAA
>CACZOP010000229.1 GCA_902782845.1 Oscillospiraceae bacterium
GCGTTCCACTCGGAGTTTTCGTTCTGATACGGGTCGTTGTCGATCTCCTGCCCCAACGTCCAGATGGTGGGATAGGCGCTGTACCGCGCGATCCAGTAGCGCGCAAGCTGTTCCAGATATGCCTTCGCTTCGTCGGAGAGGTCCGGCATCGTCACTTTCTTCGTGCCGAGCATGCCCGTGAGCTTCGGTTCTGTCCAGCCGCCGTGGGCGCGGATGAGCGGCGACATGCCGGACAGCGGCCAGAAATATTCGGTGTTGGCATGGGTAAGCCCTGCGTCGGCAATGATTTCAAAATGCCTGTCGATGTGGCGGAAGCCTTCCATGTCGGCGTCGTCCACACCGTCGATGATGTTGGCCTTGTAGGAACCGGGCTGGCTCTCCCACACGGTGAAGCCCTGTGACACGCGTTTATCGCAGATCGTCTGCACCATATCATACGTTTCGTCTCCGAGCTGCCAGTGAGTGTCGCCGAGATAATAGAACGGCGTGCCGTCTTCATAAGTCAGATATTTTTCACCGTAGCGGGTCGTTACAAAGCCGTGCTGATAAACGGCTTTGTCGCCGCTGTAGGCCGAACAGTTCACCGATGCGGTTCTGCCGTGCAGCGCGGCGTTTGCCGTGTCGGAGCAGACGGTTTTGCACTGCCACGTTCCCGCCGCGGGGCAGACGAATCGCACGCGCCACGTGTTGCCGCCGTCCCAGAAAGCGGGGATGGTATACAGCCTGCCGTTGCCCCAAAGCAGCAGATCCAGCGTCACGTCCGAAAACGGATCGGCATAGCTCTTTTCGCTTTCAAAGCACAGTTCAACGGCTCTCCACGTTTCGGCGGAAAGGGTCTGCTCCGCTGCGCCGGAAAACAGCGCGGTATCGCTCTTTTGTCCCGCGGCGTCCCGTTTTTCGGCTTTTCTGATGCGGGACTCGTCGGTAAACGTAAGAATTTTCAGCATCCGTCCCAGCAGGCTGCCGAGCGCGCCGCCGATTTTTTCCAGTTCCATCGCGGCGGCCGACGGTTCGTTCTGTGCGTTTACGGCAGCGGCGGAAGCGCCCGGCGCTGCAACACAAAACAGCAGGGAAACAGAAAGGAAGAGTGCGATTGTTCGTTTCATGTATTCAAACCTCCTGTGAATTAAGGAATTTGACGGATCAGCAGCACCATGTCGGTATCCGCGGGACGGACGCCCGCAAACCATGTGCCAAGGCCGGACGCCCGGAACGTTCCCTCTGCAACGTATGCGCCCGAAATCGGATCGAACCACCGATAGGAATACTCCCGGTGCGGCCGCAGGCTGCCGACGGTCCCGGTCATCACGCCGCCGTTGTTCTTGGTGTTTGCCTTTTCGCCTACGGCGGGATTTGTGAAGGAATAAAAATACAGGACCATCTCGGTGTTCGCCTTGTTGGAAGCGCAGTAGGCGTAAACGTCTGAGGCGGGCACAAAATAGGCCCAATTGTTAAAACGCGGGATCAGGCGGTACCATTCGATCTCTTCGAAGAACCGGCGCATATAGCCCGCCTGATAAGAGGAGGCGTATTCCATGGCGTCCTGCCAGTGAACGGTCACCTTTTCATCTGCGGTGACGGTATCGACGCCGTCGCTGGAATCAGGTTCGGGGTTAAAGCTTTCGGTGTAATACCACGTGCCCTGTCCGCCCCAGCCGTAGCCGGACAGACCGCTCAGGTAGGCGGCCCAGCCCTGCATCCGCGCCCCGAAATCCTTGGTCCAGTAATAGCAGTAGCGGCCCTCGTAGTTCACAACGGGCTTTCCCTGTCCGTTATACCAGTAGTCCTTGGAGGAGACGCAGTCGTCCCGTCCGGTGAGCTTCGGGCTCCACTGGGCTGCGTACATGGTGTGGGCGGGGACGTTCCGGAAGGCGGAGGGGGAACCGTTGAGATAGTAGATCATGTTGATTTCGCCCGTGCCCTCGCCGTTGCCGTAGGCCACGGTGTTTCCTGTGCTTTCCTGATGCGCCGTAATAACCTGCGCATACGGATCATATTTTGCGATATATTCCGCCGCGAGCCTGTAGGGATTGATGAGAAGCGACCATTCTCCCTTGTTGTATTCGGCGTTATAGAAATCGTTGTCTATTTCCTGCCCCAGGGTCCAGATTACGGGGTAAGCCCCGAAACGGGCCACCCAGTACCGGGAGAGCGTTTCCAGATACTTTTTCGCCTGTTCCGACAGTTCATAAGCAGTCGTTCTCGTTCCGAGCGTTCTGCCGGAAACAACCGTATCGGAATATCCGCCGTTGTTGGCGATCAGGGTGTTCATGGAGGGCGGGAAGAAGAATTCCGCGTTGGCGTGGACCAGGCCGTTTTCCGCGATAACGGCATACCGCTCGTCCAGCATATGCAGACCTTCAATGTCTTTTTCCGTTACCCCGTCGGTCAGGTCGTAATCCGGAGTAAAGTCGCCGTTGGGCTCGCTCTGCCAAACGGTAAAGCCCTGCGAAGCGCGTTTATCGCTGATTGCGGTTACCACATGCAGCGGCTCGCTGCCAAAATTCCAGTGCGTATCGCCCAGATAGAAAAACGGCGCGCCGTCTTCATAGGTCAGGTATTTTTCGCCATAGCGCGTGGTAACAAAGCCGTGTTTATATATTTCAAGATCGCCGCCGTACGCAGCGCATTCCACCTGCGCCGTTCTTCCGTGCAGCTTGCCGTTCGTTTCGTCGGAGCAGACTGTTTTGCACTGCCACGTTCCCGCCGCGGGGCAGACGAATCGCACACGCCACGTATTGCCGCCGTCCCAGAAGCCGGGAACGGTATAGAGCCTGCCGTTGCCCCGGAGCAGCAGATCCAGCGTCACGTCCGCAAAAGGATCGGCATAGGATTTTTCGCTTTCAAAGCTGAGCTCCACCGCCCGCCACGTTTCGGCGGAAAGGGTCTGTTCCGCCGCGCCGGAAAACAGCGCGGTATCGCTCTTTTGTCCGGCGGCGTCCCGTTTTTCGGCTTTTCTGATGCGGGACTCGTCGGTAAACGTAAGAATTTTCAGCATCCGCCCCAGCAGGCTGCCGAGCGCGCCGCCGATTTTTTCCAGTTCCGTCACGGCAGCCGACGGTCCGTTCCCCTTGTCCGCGCCGGCGGCGAACGCAGAACGCGAAGACGCGCCGAGCAGCAGCGCGACAGCGAGAAAAAGAGCGATTGATCGTTTCATATCGTTTTTCCTTATTCTAAACTATTATTAATGCATTTTAATTATATCATATCTTTGCCGGATATGTAAAGAAAAATTAAGATTATTATTCGGAATCATAAGGCGTATCATTCAGTGCCGTATAAGCTTTACGTTATTTTTCCTTACGCGACAAACCGGCGGGACGCGTCGCCGGATCGGGCGCCCGGTAACGTGAGATTTTTTCGCGGAGACGCATAAAGAAGCCGGGACAAAACTGCTCCGGACGATTCACGAAAAACGTTGCCGTGCGAAAAAAGCAATCGGGCGTTCATAACGCAAGCCCGTAATGAACGCCCGAAACGGTCGGTGCAAAGGGACCGGACCCGCCGGAATCCCGCGTCCCGAACGACGGCGGCCTCCTTCTCCGTTGGGAATCCTGTTTCGCCCGCAGGATCGCGTTCCCTCCGCGGTTTTACGGAATGATTCGGGATCCGGTCAATTCCCGGCGACGGCGATCGTTTTTGACTGTTGGTCGCCGTTCCAGTAGATTTCCACCGTGACAGGACGGTTGGACGTGATATGCACTTCCGGCTCCTCTGTTTCACTGCCGCGCGCCTCGCAAAGGAGCGAAAGCGTCGCGTCCGTGCCGAAGGGATACTGTTCCACACCGAAGCGGTCGGTCAGATCGATATGCCAGCGAATGACGTTGTTCTGCGCGTCGGGCTTCAGGCCGAACACGTATTCGAACAAAACGGAGATGGGCACTACGCCCGTCCAGCCCACGAAATCAGCGTGGGAAACGCTGCCTTGCCTCGGCTTGCCGTTCGCATCCGGCATCGGCGCGTAGTTTTCATACACGGTGCCGGTATCGTTATAAACGGAAACCACGTTTGTCAGGTAATTCAGACCGATCCTGTGCGAAAGGCCGTATTTGCCGTAGAGATCAAGACCGCGGAGCGTCATATAGTTTGTAGGCGCCCACACGCCGCCGCACCAGTAGCCGCCGTCCGCCTGAAAAGCCGGATGATCCTTTGACAGCGCGGGCAGCATGCAGGGTGTTGCGAATTCGTTTTCGTTTGTCAGGTGCGCGATAAATGCATCCGCGCGGTCTTCGGGCACCGCCTCGGCAAGCAGCGCCCAGTATGCGCCGAGGTGCTTTACGTTGCTGAAGCTGCCGTCTTTCCACACGTCGTAATAAAAGGCGGTATCTTCGTCCCAAAGCCGATCGTTCACCACTTCCATCAGGTGATCGCGCTCGGCGATCAGCCCGGCCACGTCCGCTTCACGCCCCAACGTTTTTGCCATTTCAATGAGCACACGGCAATCGAGCAGCGCCTGCATGCATGCGTCGTTCCAGATCATATGCCCGTGAGAGGTCGCTGCGTCATACCCCGGCTGTACGCGCGGAAGATTGTCCATACCGCAGCCGAGTCCGCTGGACCAGTAGGTTCCGTCCGGCCAGGTGTGGTTGGCCTGCATCCACTCATGGTAGGCCATGAGGCAGGGGAACACCTTCCGCAGACGCTCCGTATCGCCGAAATTCTTATAGTATTCCCATTCGCTCCATGCCATGATCTCCGGCCCCGTTGCAGAGGGGTCGTAGCGGGTGAAGCGTTCCTTGCAGGTGTCCTGTTCCATGTCGCGGCAGATATAGCCGTCATTATACTGATGGGAATAAAAATTATCGAGCGTGCCCTGGAAGTTGAAAGAACGGGCGCCATAGCGGCCGAACATCAGCATGAACACGGAATCCCACATAAAGATGTTTCCGTCGAACGCGGTGTCGATATAATTCGATACAAAGCCGGAAAACAGGGAAGGGCGATTGAGGTTCTTGAAAGCGAGCTCCCAGGTTTTGTAATAACAGTTGATCGCGTCCGCGTGTCCGTCCCAAACGGGCTTCGGCAGTTTCGCGCGCTCGTTCGTAAATGTGGGCAGGGGCGAGATCTCCCGCGGCTGGGAAATAAACTCGTTTTCAAGCACAAAACGGTTCTGGCGGATCGTGATCTCATTGTTTGGATTGTTCTCTCCCGTGGACGCCCTTCTGAGTGTGAAAGAAAGCGTCATGAACATACTGACAAGGAAAGCTATGATTCGTTTGAACATTGTTTTTTCCTTTCCGGATCCGCGCGGATCCTGACGCAGGGATCTAAGGATCCGCTTAAATGAATTTAGCGAAGAACTGCGTGAAGAAGTTGAAGAACAGCTTGAAAAGCGCCATAATGTTCGCACAGAAGCTCTCGGTGTTTCTGGCGAAAAAGTCGTTGGCGCTGGGATATCCGTACCACACGGGGATCCCCGTGTTGAGGCCCGCTTCGGGAACCAGTTTTGCCAGATTCTTTGTCAGATTCATCCGCACCGCCGGGTCCGGGCTGTGGCACACGGCGCAGCGGCCGTATTCGTCGTAGTGATGCGGCAGGGTGCAGGCGTTCGCCCGGTAATACCGCGGGGAGCGTACCAGTGTCCAGAGGATCTGCGTCGCGCCTTCTTCCAGTGTGGCGCGGGTGATTTCGCCGCTGTCGATCGCGTTGAGGATCATTTCCGGATTGCAGTGGTCGTAGGGCGTATGGACGTTGTTGGAGGCGTTGATCTCCCGCACCTGGTTCTTGGCGTTGCCCCAGTCGGTGGTGATGAAGCCCCGATAGCCCCACTCGCCCCGGACGATGCCCCGCAGCAGGTCCGCGTTTTCGGAAGTGGGCAGACCGTTCATCACGTTGTAGGAGGTCATGATGCCCTCGGCGTGCCCCTCTTTGATGCCCATTTCAAAGGGCTTGAGATAGATCTCACGCAGGGCGCGCTCTGAAACCTGGGAATCGCTCCAGATCTTGCCTGCTTCCTTTTCGTTGCAGATCATGTGCTTGATACAGACCGGAATGCCGTTGCGCTGTACGGCTTTGATGACGATGGTAGCCATTCTTCCGGTGACGTAGGGGTCTTCGGAATAGTATTCCAGATTCCGGCCCGCCAGCGGATAGCGGCGCATATTGACGGGCGGGCCCAGCCACATGCCCACGTTGTTTTTGTAAAGCTCCGTGCCCAGCAGCAGGCCGAAGGCTTCGATCAGGTCGTCGTTCCACGTGGAGGTGAGGATCGCGGTGCAGGGGTAGGCGGTGCCCATAAAGCAGAGCCCCATGCCGCCGTCGCCCTGTGAAAAGCGGTTGAGACCGTACTTTACACACAGCTCGTCGCTGCAGCCCACCTGATTCTGTTCGTAGGATACGAAGAAGGTGGCGAGTTCCTTGTCGCTCCACTGGGCCAGGTAGTCTTCCATGGTCATGGCGCCGAAGACGACCTCCGAAAGCCGGTGGCCGACAAGCGCCTTGCTTTTTTCAACATTGGCCTTGGGCGTTTCGGTGTGTACGTAATTCTGGTCCGATTCCCGTGCCGGCAGCGTTTCGTAACTGCCGTCGGCCAGCAGGCGCTTTTCAAGATTGGTGGGGCACAGGGAGGTAAGCTGCTGCGTGACGGTCAGCGCGTCAACGGTCGCCTTTCCGGCTTCCTGAACGTTGCGGACGGAATTACCCACCGTAAAGCGGTAGTCGCCCGCCTCCAGCACAAAAGCGGATTTGTGGCCGGTCTTGCCCAGATCGTCGAAGGAGGCGAGGTCTTTCATGCGCGCGGAAAGCCGCAGGGTCTGGGATTCGCCGGGCGCGAGGGTCTTCGTCTTGGCGTAATCGCAGAGGGATTTTGCCGCCTTGCCGAGAACGCCCTGGGGCGCGGAGACGTACATCTCCGCGACTTCCTTGCCCGGGACGCTGCCGGTATTGGTGACCACCGCGTCAACGGTTACTTCTTCGCCGTCATAGGCGAAATTCTTTGTTTCAATATCAAACGCGGTATAGGAAAGGCCGAAGCCGTATTCGTAATTGACCTTTTCATAGGCGGGATCGAAGGTCTCGAACCAGCGGTAGCCCATGAAGATATCCTCGGTGTAGGCCTGATTGTTCTGATTCCAACCCGCGTCGGCGGGGTAATCCGACAGGTCCTTTGCCCAGGTATCCTGCGTTTTGCCGGAGGGGTTGACCCGGCCCAGCAGCACGTCCGCGATGGCAAGGCCTCCCTGCATGCCCGTGTAGCCCACATACAGGACCGCGTCCACACGGATGCCGTCGATCTCGTCTTTTGCCCAGGAGGTGTCGATCACGGAGGGGGTGTTGAGCACCACCACCACCTTCTCAAAGGCGTCCGTCAGCTGGGTCAGCAGGGCTTTTTCATAGTCCCGCAGGTACCAGTCGGCGCGGCTGACGTCAAAGGCCTCGCCGCCCCAGCGGCTGAAGAAGCACACGGCGGTCTGCGCCTGCGCGGCGGCTGCCCATACTTCTTCATCGGTGGGAATGTACGTTTTTCCGTCCGCCAGCGCGGCGACGTATTTGTCGCTGGTGGGGTTGTACAGGGTGATCTCTCCGTTTTGATCGGCCGCCTGCAGCGCTGCCAGAGGATCGATCTCCTTGCCGCCGAAATCGCCTGTCTGGCTCTCGGAGCCATAGCCGAAGGCGATATAACCATGTTTGTTCCAGAAATCCTCCTCCTTGGGGCCCGTCCTCTGCGCGTCCCCGAAAAGGGCCACGGCGCCGCCCGGCGCGATGGGAAGGGCATTGTTTTCATTCTTCAGCAAGACGATGCCCTCGTCCCCGATTACCCGGGCGATTTTTTGTCCTTCACTGTAATACAGCGCTCCGGCGCCGATGGGAAAGACGAACAGGCTGCCCGTCAGCAGGAGCAGCGTCAGCAAAACGGAAATGCATTTTCTTTTCATATTGGGTCTCCTCTCCTGGGGGTTTTGATTACGGAAATAACAGCGCCTCACACAAGGGCTGTCGTTATGGTGATCAGCCACATAAAGGCGGAAATGAACCAGTCCGTCACGTCGCGGTAAATGGGACGAAGCTCTTCTTTTACGTCGTTGAACAGGTCGGCCGGGATGCTCATGTCTCAGCGCCGTCCTTTCTTTTTCCGGTGCGGACGAGAGAAACGATCGTCAGTACGGTGCAGAGGATGACGATGGCGATCTGCACGAAAGCGGAGACGGTGATGGAGAACAGCGGCTTCATGCCGTGGTGGATCAGCGTGTTGACGATCAGCACAACGATCTCATAAGGCGCCGCCGCGACAAAC
>CACZOP010000230.1 GCA_902782845.1 Oscillospiraceae bacterium
AAGGGGTACGGCAGGCAATCTTTCCCCCGGCGGATCCTGCCTCTCACTCCGGGAGAGGTGTCACCGTTGAAACGGTGACGGAGAGGGAGAAAACCGGAATCTGTCCCCGACAAATCCTTATTTGCATTTTACTTCGCTGACCGCTGACGGCTGACGGCTGACCGCTGACCGCTGACAGCCGCATATTTATCCAATTTATCGCAATAAATATTCATCTCCCGTTTTCAATTCTTTTTAATGTTTTATAATTATAATGTTTCATACTTGACACATGGAAAAAAATATAATAAAATATTTTATATCTATATTCATTTTTGAAAATTTCAGGAAGAGAAGGAACGGCGCGGCGGTTTTCCCCCTGTTTCCGCGCGAAAAAAAATATGAGTTTTATTGAATTGCAGGACGTTGTAAAGCAATACACCATGGGCGAAGTCACCATCACCGCGCTGGACGGCGTCTCTTTTTCCGTGGAGGAAGGCGAGCTGTGCATGGTGGTGGGTCCCAGCGGCGCGGGAAAGACCACGGTGCTGAATATCCTCGGCGGCATCGACGACTGCGACGAAGGCAAGGTGCGCGTCGCGGGCGAGCTCATCAACGACTATAACGCGAAACGGCTGGCGCTCTACCGGCGGCAGGACGTGGGCTTTGTGTTCCAGTTTTATAATCTGGTGCCCAACCTCACCGCCCTCGAGAACGTGGAGCTGGCCTCAAGCCTCGTGCCCCGTTCGCTGAGCCCCAAGCGGGTGCTGGAGCGGGTGGGCCTTGGGGACCGCCTCAAAAACTTCCCCTCGCAGCTTTCGGGCGGCGAGCAGCAGCGGGTGGCCATCGCCAGGGCGCTGGCAAAGAATCCGAAGCTCCTGCTCTGCGACGAACCCACCGGCGCGCTGGACTACGGCACCGGCAAGCAGATTCTGGATCTTTTGCAGACCACAAGCCTTGAAACCGGCATGACGGTGGTGATCATCACCCACAACACGGCGCTGACCCCCATGGCGGACAGGGTGATCTCCATGAAGAACGGCCGGGTGCACCGCATCGCCATCAACGACAATCCCCTGCCTGTGGACAGGATCGAATGGTAAGGGAGGACGAGCTTTTTTGACCAGAGAGCTACTGAAAGACACGCTGCGGACGGTGAGGAACCACGTCAGCCGGTATATTTCCATCCTGCTGATCGTGGCGCTGGGGACCGCGTTTTTCGTGGGCATCAAGGCCACCGCCCCCGACATGTTCGCCACCGCGGAAAAATATTTTATCGACAACAACCTGATGGACGTGCGCCTGCAGTCCTCCATCGGGTTCAATGAGACCGACCTTGCCTCCATCAAGCAGATCCAGGGGATCGACTACGTTTCGGGCGTGAAATTCGTGGACGCCATGGTCAAGGTCAACGGGGAGCCGGAGGCGGATATCGACGGCACGCAGATCAGCACCCGCGCCTACAGCATTTCCCCGCTTGATATCTCCAAATACGTCAGCGGCGTGAACGACGGCGCCTATATCAACCGGGTGCGCCTGCTGGAGGGACGCTATCCCATGTCCGCGGGCGAATGCCTGGTGGATCATTCCCGCCTTTCCACCCCCGAAAGCTACAAGATCGGCAACATCATCACGCTGGAAAACGCCGCCGGGGAGCAGCCGGAGGAGCTGGGCACCGCACAGTTCACCATCGTCGGCGTGATCAGTTCCCCTTATTACCTGTCGTTTGAGCGGGGCAACACCGACATCGGCAGCGGCAAGATCGGCACCTTCATCGTGATCCCGGAGGAAGCCTTTCTCACCGATTACTATTCCGAGATCTACGTCACGGTCACGGGGAGCGACGGCTACGCGCCCTTCTCAGACGACTACGACGAATTCATAAGCCCCTACGTGGAGCAGATCCGCACGGCATCCCCTTCGCTGATCCAAAACCGCGTAACGGCGCTGCGCCCGCAGCTCCTGAACCAGATCCAGACAGGCGAAGAAAACCTGGCGGCGGCGGAGGCGAACTTCAACGCCTCGGTCAAGGAGCTGGACGACAACATCGCAAAGCTGCAGCAGCTGGTGAACAACGGCGACACGGTGATCGCCGACGCGCAGAAGGAGTTCGACACCAAATACGCCACGGCGAAAAACACCCTCACCACCAACACGGCCGCCTATCAGCAGGCGATCATGGATTACAAGGCCCGGCAAACGGCGCTGGAGCAGAGCAAAACGGCCTACAACGCAAAGCGCAGCGAGCTGCTGGCGAACCAGACGGTCTACGACCAGCTGAACGCCGAGTATCAGGCGGCGAACTCGAAGATCTCCACCCTCGAGACCACGGTCGCCAACTCCCAGAAGCTCATCGACGCGGGCGAAGCCGTTATGAATCAGGTGGGCGACACCACGGCCACCAATATGTCCAACGCCGAGCTGCAAACGGTGATCACCCTGATGCAGACCACCTACCCGGAGCTGTTCGCCGCGGTCAAAAGCCTGACGGCGCAGGGGCTGGCGGTGGAGATCATCAACAACATCACCCCCTATATCGAAGCGCAGAAGACAACGCTTGCCAAAGCGGAAGAGGATATCGCCCAGAACAAGGCGATTCTGGCTTCGGCGAAAACCCAGCTGGACTTGAAGCGCACGGAGCTCGAAAACGCCACCACGGCCCTTGCCGCGGCAAACGCGGCGATGCAGCAGGCGGAGCGGGACATGAACACCTACTACGAGACCCTCACCCAGCAGGGCATCGACCTCAAAACCGGGGATCTGGAGCTGGAGATCGAGCGGCTCACCGCGGAGCAGCAGCTGAACACCCTCAAGCAGCAGATCGCCGAGGCCCCCGCGAAGCTGGAGGAAGCGCAGCAAAAGCGCAGCGAAGCCCAGTCGCAATACGACACCACCGCCTCCTTCGCCCAGACGCAGCTGGCGGACGCCCGCAGCCTTTTCGGGAAGCTGGACTCGGTGCAGTGGAACATCTTCACCCGGAGCGACACCCCCGGCTACAAGAGCTACGGCCAGAGCGTGGAAAACATCGGGATCCTTTCCAACATCTTCCCCATCTTTTTCTTCCTGATCTCGTCCCTCGTGTGCCTCACCACCGTCACCCGTATGGTGGAGGAGGACCGCACGGTGATCGGCACCTACAGGGCGCTGGGCTACACCTCCCGCGCCATTTTGTCCAAATACGTGATCTATTCCCTCAGCGCCTGCGTGATCGGCGCGGTGCTGGGGATCTCGGGGGCGATCTTCCTCTTCCCCTATATCATCAACAAGGCCTACAGCATCATGTATACCCTGCCGCACCTGATCTATCTGTTCCCGTGGCGCGCCGCGCTGCTGGGCTTTTTGATCGCCCTGGGCTCCACCGCCTTCGTCACCCTGCTGGCGGTGCAAAAGGACCTGCGCCTGCACCCGGCGGTGCTCATGCGCCCCAAATCCCCCAAAACGGGCAAGCGCATCCTGCTGGAGCACATCACGCCGATCTGGTCGCAGCTCAGCTTTACGGCAAAGGTGACCGCCCGGAACCTGTTCCGGAACAAGAGCCGCTTCTTTATGACGGTCACCGGGATCGCCGGCTCCTGCGCGCTGCTGCTGGCGAGCCTCGGCATGTATAATTCCATCTCGGCCATCGAGAAAAAGCAGTATGAAGAAAA
>CACZOP010000231.1 GCA_902782845.1 Oscillospiraceae bacterium
AGCGTGGGAACAGGCGATAACGGAAGCCGTGGGGGCTGAGGCCGCCCCGGCGTTTACCGTGTTTGCCGATCTGCTGCGGACGTCCTGCCTGCTGGATGAGAACGGTTCGCAATTAAAGAGGACGCTGCTCGCGGTTTCTTCCGCTTTTGCCGCAGGGGAGCCCGCGGCCGCAAAGGAGACGGCTGCAGCGTATCTGCAAAAAATGAAAGATTGTGAAGCGTTTCTGCGGCGGGATCTTCCCCTTTGCCGGGAGCTTGGGGCCTGGGCCGAAAAATTCCGTGTGCTGATCCGCCTTTTTGAAACGGCGGTTGCGTATATGGCAGAAAAAAAAAGATCGCAGACGACGGCGCTCCGCGCACTGGTCGCGGAATACAATTCGCTGCCTGCGAAACTGGTTGAAGATATGGATATTCTGGAATTTCTGGATTAAAACGCGGACTTAATAATTCATGTAGGCGTCGATCAGCTTCTGCTTTTCGTCCCATAGGGTCTGCGAGAGATCCACGTAGTAGTTGTGGGGATACTCAAAGCGGACCACTTCCTCCCACAGGGTGTCGATCTGCTCGGCGCAGTAGCTGCGGATCTGGGCGGTGGTCGGAAAACGGTAGACGAGCTCGCCGCCTTCAAAAATCTTTACAAGGAGCTGGCGGGCGACGAAATTCGAAACGGTTTTCCTCTTCCACGTATAGTCCGGATCGAAGAGCTCGTAGCTCGCGGCATTTGAAAGATCCTCGTTTTCCATGGTCAGCACGTCGGCGATCGCCTTGCCGGTTTCTGTGTCGAAAAGCCGCCACAAAAGCTTCGGGTAGGGCGTTGTGATCTTCGCCACGTTGTCGGAGATCAGAATTTTCGGGATGATCTCGCCGTCTTTTTCAACGGCGGAAAGCTTGTATACGCCCGCCATCACGGGGTGGGAAGCGGAGGTGATGAGCCGCGCTCCCACTAAAAAGCTGTCGATGCGCGCGCCGTTCTGGAGCATGTCGCGGATGATATACTCGTCCAGTGAATTCGCCGCGTAGATATTGCAGTCGGGGAAGCCGGCCTCGTTGAGGGTCCGGCGGATTTTTTTTGAAAGGTAGGCAAGGTCCCCGCTGTCGATCCTTACCCCCTTCGGGCGCTTGTTCATGGGCACCAGCACGTCGTTGAAGGCGCGGATGGCGTCCGGCAGGCCGCGCTCCAGCGTGTCGTAGGTGTCGAGCTGCAGGATGCAGTTGTCGGGGAACTGCCGCGCGTAGGCGCAGAACGCCTCATATTCCGAATCAAAGAGCTGTACCCACGTCTGGTTCATGGAGCCGAACAGGGGCAGCTCGTATTCTTTTGCGGCGTTCACGTTGGTGGTCGCCCCGGCGCCGCCGATGTAGGCGCTGCGGGCGCCGCCCTTGGCGGCGGAGATCCCGTGGGCGCGGCGGGAGCCGAATTCGATCACTTCCCGCCCCTGCGCGGCGCGGACGATGCGGTTTGCCTTTGTTGCGATCAGCGACTGGTGGTTGACGCACTGCAGGATGATGGTTTCGAGCATCTGTGCCTGGATCACGGGGCCGCGCACCTTCACCACCGGCTCATTGGCAAAGATCGGCGTGCCTTCCTCCACCGCCCAGATATCACAGGAAAACCGGAAATCCCGCAGATAAGAAAGAAAGTCTTCGCCGATCCCTCTTGTTCGCAGATAATCAAGCTCGTCTTCGCTGAAGCGAAGATTTTTCAGGTAATCCGCAAACTGCTGCATGCCCGACATGATACAGAAGCCCCCGAGCTCCTTTGCGGGACGGTAGAACATATCGAACCAGGCGACGGTTTCGTTGATCCCCTCGGAGAAGAAACCGTTGGATTGCGCGATCTCGTAAAAGTCAAAAAGCAAATCGCATTTGTCTGTGGCCATCTTCATTGTCCTCTCTGTTTTTATGTTTTTTCAGCGGACGGGCCGCCGTGAAATCCCGTTTTTTTACATTATATCATGCTTTGTCGGAAATGGCAACGTTTTATGTTCAATATAAGAAAATTAAAAATAAAATAAAATTAATTTTTTTTTTTTATATTGACATGGAAAAATTCTTATGCTAAAATAAGGCAAAAATCCGGGGTGGAGGCAAAGCATGAGACTCAGAAGTCAGGAACTTGGAACGAGAAATCTGGTAGGAGAAAGGGTTTCTCAAAAACGCAAAGAAATCGGTATGAAGCAAAAGGATTTGCTGACGCAACTGCAGATCCGGGGGATCGAACTGAATCCGTCCGGTCTATCCAAGCTCGAGGGGCAGGTACGCAGTGTGAACGATTACGAGATCATTGCGCTTGCCGAGGTTCTGGACGTGAGCGTCGCCTGGCTTTTAGGACTCGAAAAGTAAGGCGCGCGGCAGCTTCATTGTGAAATAACAGTTGCAATTCCACATATAATATGTTAAAATAAACTCCGGATATTTTGTATCCGGGGTTTTTCCGTTTCTACCCGATCATCAGGCGAAAGGAGTGATCGCATGACCGGCGATATCGTGCAGGGCGTGCTGCGGGAGGAAAGAAAAAGAGCCCGCGCGACGCAACGGCAGATCGCGGAGTATCTTGGCGTGGATCGCTCCACCTATACCTATTACGAAACCGGGAAGCTCCGCGTCCCCATCGACGTTCTGAGCAGGCTTGCGGCATACTACGACGTGCCTGTGAGCATTTTCTTCAGCGAACCGAACCGGAAGATCGATTTTTATTCCGGCGGAGCGTCGGAAAAACTCTCTGCAAACAAACAGACCGGCGCGGCGGCTGCCGACGGCAACGGCGCCCAACAGCAGCGGCTGCTTACCTTTGAGGAACGGCAGCTCCTTTCTCAGCTGCGGGCGCGCGTTTGCTGCGAAGACAGCGAAGCAGTGCTTGAAAGCCTGACGCCGGATGAAATAACCGACGACGGCGTGCTGACCTACTTTGCGGATCCGGACGCCTGAGGACCGATCGACCGATATGAGAAACAACGAGCAGAACAGCCGAACCAGAAAAGAATCGGGGACCCTCGCCGTGATCGGCGGCGGACCTTCCGGTCTCTTTGCCGCGATCACCGCGGCCGCGGAGGCAAAAAAAACCGGAGACCGGCCGGTAATCCGCGTTTACGATAAAAACGAGAAACCGGCGCGGAAGATCCTCGTCAGCGGAAACGGTCGCTGCAATCTGTCGAACGTTTCGGTTTCCGCCGGGCATTATCCGGGGGTCGAAGCCCGCTGGTTCGATACGGTATACGGGCAGTTATCAAACGAAGCGCTGTCTGCGTTCTTTCGGGAAAACGGGCTTCTTCTCAAAACGGACGCCGCCGGGCGGGTCTATCCTATGAGCGGCCAGGCAAGCGCCGTGCAGGATCTTCTTTTGTTTTTATGCGCCGCCGCCGGCGTTGTCATTGTTCCCGGAACCGAGATCGTCTCGGTGGAGAGAAAAGGCGGCGGTTATCTGCTCAACGGATCCATCGCCGCCGACCGGGTGATCTTCGCCTGCGGTTCCGCTGCGGCGCCGCGTAACGGCGGGAAGGATTCGCTTCGGCTTATCAATGCGCTGGGCGTTGAAACGACTCCGTTTCTGCCGGCGCTCGCTCCCATTAAAATCCGGCAGTTTTCTAAAAATCAGCTCAAGGGCGTCCGTGCCGAAGGAGAAATCTCCGTATGGGTTTCGGGCGAATGTATCGCGAAGGACCGGGGGGAGCTGCAGTATACCGAGTACGGATTGTCGGGGATTCCCGCAATGCAGGTCTCGGGCGAGGCCGCGAAGGCTGCCGCCGCGGGCGCTGTGCCGGAGATCCGGGTGGACAGTCTGCCCGGAACGGACGAACAGGCGTTGCTCCGGCATTTTGACAAGGGCGCTGTTTCGGTGCCTGAAATGCCGGTCCTCACATTTTTGTCGGGGATGTTCCCCCGCCGTCTGGCAGGCTTTTTTATAAGGCAGGGCGGGATATCTCCCGAAACGGCGGTCGGCGCGCTGCCAGCTTCTTGGAAGCGGCGGATCATACAGTCGGTAAAACGCTGCAGCTATCCGTTTGAATCCGTTTGCGGCTTCGCGGAAGCACAGGTGGCTTCCGGCGGCGTTCCCGCTGCCGCGCTGGATCCCTGTACCCTGGAACTGACCGGGGCGCCCGGCTGCTTCGTCTGCGGCGAGATGGCGGATGTGGTCGGCGAATGCGGGGGCTATAATCTACAGTGGGCGTGGAGCAGCGGCTTCGTTGCGGGAAAACACGCCGCGCGGAGGAAATACGTTGATCCGGATCAATGAGGTCGCCGTCCCTCTGGGCGCGGACCATGAAGAAATCAAAAAAGCGGCTGCGCGGATGGTTGGATTGCCTGTTCAGGCCGTTCAGATGTTTGAAATATTGCGGGAGTCGGTGGATTCCCGAAAAAAAGACCGCATCAGGATGATCTATTCCGTTTTGCTTCAAACGGATGCGGATGAGGCGGCGATCTGCCGCCGGTTCCCCGAAACCAGGGTGAGCCCGGCGGAAAAATACAAATACGAGCTGCCCGAAAACAAACGGCGGTCCGGTTTCCGTCCCATTGTGGTCGGATTCGGCCCCGCGGGAATGTTCGCGGCGCTGATCCTTGCGCGCGCGGGGCTGCGGCCTCTGGTTCTCGAGCGGGGCAACGACGTGGATACCCGCACCGCGGACGTTTACGGTTTCTGGAAAAGCCGGGTGCTCAACACATCGTCCAACGTGCAGTTCGGAGAAGGGGGCGCGGGCACGTTTTCCGACGGCAAGCTTACCACCGGCATCAAAGACGCCCGCTGCCGGTTTGTGCTCGAGACCTTTTATGAATTCGGCGCGCCGGAACCGATTCTGTATTCCGCCCATCCCCACATCGGAACGGACAAGCTGAAAATCGTGGTAAAGAATCTGCGCGGCGAGATCCTGCGTCTCGGCGGGGAGATCCGCTTCGGCGCCTGCCTGACCGGGATCTACAGCGCCAACGGTTACGTGCAGGGGATTTCTTATACCGACGCCGCCGGTTCACAGACCGACGTGGAAACCGATACCGTGCTGCTCTGCATCGGCCATTCCGCCAGAGACACGGTGGAAATGCTCCACGGAGAAGGCTTCAGAATGGAGAAAAAGGCGTTTTCGGTGGGCGTGCGCATCGAGCATCCGCAGGAGCTTATCAACAAAGCGTTATACGGCAAAGAGTGGAACAATCCGCTGCTCGGCGCCGCCAACTATAAATTATCGAACCACCCGGAACACGGGCGGGGCGGCTACACCTTCTGCATGTGCCCCGGCGGCACGGTGGTGTGCGCTTCTTCCGAAACAGGCCGGGTGGTGGTCAACGGCATGAGCGAATACGCCCGCAGCGGCGAAAACGCCAACGCCGCGATCCTTGTGGGGATCGAGCCGGAATATTTTGCTTCGGATTCGCCGCTGGCCGGGATCGCGCTCCAGCGGGAGATCGAGAGCCTTGCGTTCACTCTCGGCGGTTCTTCCTATGCCGCGCCCGGGCAAACGGTGGGCGACTTCTTAAAAGAGCGGCCTTCCCGGCGGTTCGGCGCGGTGCGCCCAACCTGCCCCACCGGCGTGGAGCCGGGCGATATCCGGAAGGTTTTGCCGCAGCCGGTGACCGACGGTATCGCAAAGGCCATCGTCGCTTTCGACCGGAAGCTGCCGGGATACGCGCTGCCGGACGCCGTGCTCACCGCGCCCGAGAGCCGCAGTTCTTCCCCCGTGCGGATTCTGCGGGACGAATTCCGGCAGAGCAGCGTAAAGGGCGTGTTTCCCTGCGGCGAGGGCGCCGGTTACGCCGGCGGGATCGTCTCCGCCGCCGTGGACGGGATAAAAAGCGCCGAGGCGGTGCTGGCCGACGAGATCGACGACTGCTGAACGGCGCAATCCGTCAGTTTTTTCAGATACAGTAAATGTTTCCCGTGTAAGATAAAGGAGGAACAGATCCGATGATCCTTTCAACGCAGACCCATGCCGCCGCGGCGGCTTTCGGACAGGAAACCGCCGTGGAGATGATCGCTGCCGCCGGATTCGACGCGGCGGATATGTCCATGTTTTATGAGGATGATACAAAGTGGATGTTTGAACCGGGATTCGAGCCGCGCGTATTGAAGCTCAGGGCGCTGGCGGAGGAAAACGGCGTGTATTTCAACCAGGCGCACGCGCCGTTCCCCACGGTGAAAGCGAACGACGAGGAATATAACCGTGTGAATCTGCCCCGGGTCGTCCGTTCCATCGAGATCGCGGGGATGCTGGGTGTGAAAAACATCGTGGTGCATCCCGTGGTGTTCCCCGAAAACCAAAAGGAACGGAACCTGCAGATGTATCTGGATCTGCTGCCCCACGCGAAACGCGCCGGGGTGAAGATCGCCCTCGAAAACATGTGGGGGCGGGATCCCCGCAGGGGTGTGATCTGCAAGAACGTATGCTCCGACGCCGCGGGGCTCGCGGACTATGTCGACGCGCTGCCGGAGGAATTCTTCACCATATGCCTTGATATCGGCCACATCGGTCTGGTGGGGGACTACGAAGCGCCCACCATCGAGGCGCTGGGGGCGGACAGGCTCACCTGCGTCCATATCCACGACAACGATTATATCCACGATTCCCACGTGTGCCCCTTTACCATGAAGCTCCCGTGGAAGGAGATCGCCGCCGCCTTCGCGAAGATCGGTTACCGCGGCGATATCACGCTGGAGGCGGACGACTTCCTGTTCCCGCTGCCGAAGGCGCTCTATCCCTCTGCGCTGCGGATGATGCACGACGCAGGGCGGGAGCTGATCCGCATGATCGAAGAAAACGCATAATTCACATCGTCTACCGAACACAGAAAGGAGGACCGCGGTCAAAAAAGCCGGCAGATCGCCGGCGCGGCTGCGGAACGAGAAAACATGAAAACGCTTGCTTTGGTGGTTCCCTGCTATAACGAACAGGACGTTTTGCCTTATTTTTACGACGAGATCTCCAGAGTGATCGCCGTTTTGTCGGAAGACTACCGCACGGAGCTTGTATTTGTGGACGACGGCAGCAAGGATAAAACCCTGCCCATCTTAAAGGATCTCGCCATGCGGGATCCTGCCGTGAAGTATATTTCCTTTTCCCGCAACTTCGGGAAGGAGGCCGCGATGCTCGCAGGTATGGATTACGCGGTGCACGCCGATTATATCGGTATTCTCGACGCCGACCTGCAGCATTCCCCCGATCTGATCCCCGAGATGCTGCGTTATATCACCGAAGAAGGCTACGACGTGGCGGCCGCGAAGCGATCCGACCGGGAAGGCGAGGGGAAGTTCAAGAGCTTCCTTTCCGCGAGCTTCTATAAAGTCATCAACAAAATCTCAGACATCGAGATCAGTGAGTCGGCGCAGGATTTCCGTGTGATGAAGCAGGACGTGGTCAGATCCATCCTTTCCATGCCCGAGAATATCCGCTTCTCAAAGGGGATTTTTACGTGGGTCGGTTTCAACGTGAAATGGATCGACCACAAAAACCGCGAGCGCGCCGCCGGCAACACCAAATGGTCCATCCGCAAGCTGGCGAAATACGCCGTCGACGGTATTCTCGGCTACACCACATCGCCTCTGCGCCTGAGCTTTTCCTGCGGCATTTTCTTCTTTTTCTGTATGCTTGCGGCGCTGATCTATACGCTGGTACGTTTTTGCATCGACCATACCTACAACGGCACGCTGCCGCTGGTGTTTGCGGCGGTCTTCTTTACCGGCGCGGTGATCCTGTGCTGCCTCGGGATCCTCGGCGAATATCTCGCGCGGGTGTACACGGAGGTCAAAGACCGGCCGAAGTATATTATCGCGCAAACAAATACGCTTAAAAACAATATTCTCGAAAAGGAGTTTTAATCAATGAAAATCACAAAAGAAATGACCATCGGTGAGATCCTCGACGCGGACGTGGGCGTCGCCCCCTTCTTTATGAATATGGGTATGCACTGCCTCGGCTGCCCTTCCGCCAGAGGCGAGAGCCTGGAGCAGGCCTGCATGGTGCACGGCGTGGACGCCGACCAGATGGTGGAAGAGATCAACGCCTATTTTGAATCGAAATAATGCTCTTCCTCAGTCCCCGGCTTGCCGCCGCCGCAGGTTTGCTCGACGGCGGAAAAACCGTGGCGGACGTGGGCACGGATCACGCCTATATTCCGGCATATCTGATCCAAAGCGGCAAGTGTACCCATGTGATCGCTTCGGATATCGGCGGGAAACCGCTTGAAAACGCCCGGCAGACGCTGCGGAAATACGGGCTGGAAGAACAGATCGAGCTGCGGATCTCCGACGGTCTTCGCGCTTATGCGCCCGCAGAAGCGGAAGAAATCTGCATCTGCGGGATGGGCGGCACGCTGATCGCGGAAATCCTTGACGCCGCGCCGTGGATCCTGCGGCCCGGCATGCATCTGGTGCTCCAGCCCATGACCCACTCCGAGGACGTGCGCGCGTTTTTATGCGGGCACGGTTTCGTTCTTCGGCGGGAGGTCTGCGTTGCCGAAGGCCGCAGGCGCGTTTATTGTTGTATCAGCGCCGACTGGACCGGTAAAACCGAACCGGTCCCGGCCGGGTTTTCCTATTTCGGAACGCTGCTCCGGCAGGAAGACGCCGCGGCGAAAGCGTTTGTGAAAAAACAGTATCTGCGCGTGAAAAAGCGGGCGGACGCGCTCAGCGGCGCCGGGATCCATCCCGAAGAAGAAGCCGCGCTGCGCGAAGTGATCGGGTATTATTTTGAGAACGGGGGAGAAGTATGAAGGTTCTTGACGTTTACAACGCCCTCGACCGGTTCGCGCCGTTTGGTTCGGCCGCCGGGTGGGATAACAGCGGTTTGCTGATCGGCGACCCCGATGCGGCGGTCTCCCGCGTTTTTTTGTGTCTGGATGTGACCGAAGAGGCGCTCGCTGCGGCGCAAAGCTGCGGCGCCGAGCTGATCGTTTCGCACCATCCGGTGATCTTTCATCCGCTCAAAGCGATCTCTTACGCGTCCATTCAGGCAAAGCTGCTGCGGGCAGGGCTGCACGTGCTCTGCGCCCACACGAATTTAGACAAAGCGCCGGGCGGGGTGAACGACAGTCTGTGCGACGCTTTGGGCGTTCCCTATGAAAAAATGCCGTCGGAGGTTGCCGAGGGCTTTCTGAACGTCTGCACGCTCCCCGCGGCCGTTTCGGAAGAGGCGTTTGCCGCGCTGCTGCAAGCAAAGCTCGGCGCGCGGGTTTCTTTCCTGCCGCGGGCAGGCGCCGTTTCAAAAATCGGCGTATGCTCCGGCGCGGGCGCGGATTTTGTAAAGGAGGCGGCGCAATCCGGCTGCGACGCCTACCTGACCGGCGAAGCTTCCCACCACGAATACCTCGACGCCGCCGCCGCCGGGATCACTCTGTTTACGGCGGGGCATTACGAAACCGAGATCATGGCGACAAAAGCAATGGAAGCCTGCCTGCGGGAGGCCCTGCCGGCGCTTCGGATCACCCGGGCAAAAGAAACGCTTCCGTTCCTGACACAAATCTGAATTATGGCGATTGACGGATTGTTCTTACATTTTATGCGGGCGGAGATCGCTTCGTTTGCCGTCGGCGCGAAGATCGAAAAGATCTATATGCCCTCCAGATATGAGCTGGTGTTTGCCCTGCGCACGCGCACTCAGTCACGCCGGCTCTTCCTTTCGGTGGCGGGCAACGCGCCGCGGATCAATTTTACGGACTCCACACCCGAAAATCCCGCTTCGCCCCCCATGATCTGCATGCTGTTCCGCAAAGCGCTTTCGGGCGCGGTGATCACCGCGGTGCGGCAATACGGGGCGGACCGGATCCTGTTCATCGATCTCGACGCCACCAACGAGATCGGCGACCGGGTGAAGCGGACGCTGGCGGTGGAGCTTATGGGGCAGTACAGCAACTGCATCCTTCTGAACGGAGAGAATGTGATCGTGGACGCCCTCAAGCGGGTGGACGCCACAAAATCCTCCTACCGTGAGATCCTGCCGCAGCGTCCTTACGTTTTTCCGCCGCCGCAGGATAAATTGCAGCTGACGGAGGTTTCTCCGGCGCAGATCGTCGCCCGCTTGCATACGCTGCCGAACAAAGCGCTTTCGTCCGCGCTTGTAAGCGTGATGAGCGGCTGTTCTCCGCTGCTGGGCAGGGAGCTTTCCTATCGGGTGTGCCTCGGCGAGCGGGCCGTGGGCGAGCTGACCGCTCCGCAATGGGAGCGGCTGGACGGCGAACTTTCCGCTTTGAAGGAACGTCTCATGAAGGATGCGGCCGATCCCTGTTATCTGACAGGAGAAAACGGTGAATTCCTCGATTATTATTACATGCCGCTTACCCTCTGGGCGAATCAGGCGAAGCTGACGCGGATGCCCTCGCTTTCGGAGATCCTCGATCTCTTTTTTGTGGAGCGGGAAAAACAGATCCGCGCCAGAGCAAAGGCGGAAGATCTGTATAAAACGGTGAATTCGCTGATCGAGCGCACCGCCAGAAAGATCAACCTCCAGCGGGAAGAGCTTTTGTCCGGCGATGAGATGGAACGGAAACGAAAATTCGCGGAGCTCATCAACGCCAATATTTTCGCGCTGCCGAAAGGCGTACCCGTGTATGAGGTGCCGGATTATTATAACGACTATCAGCCTGTGAAGATCCCCGTTTCGCCGGAGCTTTCGCCCGCCGCCAACGCACAGAAGTATTTTAAGGAATACCGCAAGGCGCAGACGGCGAAAAAGGTGCTTTCGGAACAGATCGAAAAGGGAACGCAGGACCTTTCTTACCTGCAGACCGTGCAGTATGCGCTGCAGAACGCCGAAACCTTCGGAGAGCTCAGCGAGATCCGGACAGAGCTGTCCCAGAGCGGATTCCTGAAGAGCAAAACCGGCACGAAAAACAAAAAGAATTCCACGGTCCCGCCGCTGGAGTTCCGTTCGCCGGACGGTTTCACGGTGCTGGTGGGAAGGAACAACCTGCAGAACGATCAGCTCACGTTTAAAAAAGCGCAGAAAACGGACTTCTGGTTCCACGCGAAAAAAACGCCCGGCTCTCACGTGATCCTGCTGCTGCAGAACGCCGCTCCCACCGACGAAAGCATGGAGTTCGCGGCGAAGCTGGCGGCATGGTTCTCCTCGGTGCGGGAGCGGGGCATGGCCGAAGTGGACTACACACAGGTAAAAAACATCAAAAAACCGCCGGGGGCCAAGCCCGGCTACGTGATCTATCACGTGTATAACACCGCCTACGTCAAAGCGGAAAAACCGAAAGAGACGACGGTATAAAACCATTCAGATAAAAAAGCGAAAGGAGCCATACGCGGCAGGGCGGCGCGGCGGAACGCGGCGTTTTCGGGCGTATGAACAAAAAAAATGGCAAAATATGCAATCGGCGTAGACTACGGAACCCTTTCGGGCAGAGCCCTGATCGTGAACGTTGAAACCGGCGAGGAGCTTTCCTCCGCCGTATTCGATTATCCCCACGGCGTGATGGATTCCGCCCTGCCCTCCGGGAAGAAACTGGGCGTCGACTGGGCGCTGCAGGACCCGCAGGATTATCTGGACGTGCTGTATCACACCATCCCGCAGGTGCTGAAAGAAAGCGGCGCCGCCCCCGCCGACGTGGTGGGGATCGGCCTTGACTTTACAGCCTGCACGCTGCTGCCCGCGAAAAAGGACGGCACGCCCCTGTGCTTTTTGCCGGAATATAAAGACGAGCCCCACGCCTATGTAAAGCTGTGGAAGCACCACGCGGCGCAGGATCAGGCCAACCGCCTGAACAGGATCGCCGAAGAACGCGGAGAGCCGTGGCTGAAGAATTACGGCGGCAAGATCTCCTCCGAATGGGCGATCCCGAAGATCTGGCAGGTGCTGGAGGAAGCGCCGGAGATCTACGCCGCCGCCGATACCTTTGTGGAAGCGGCGGACTGGGTGGTGTGGCAGCTTTGCGGCAAAGAGAGCCGCAGCGCCTGCTGCGCGGGTTATAAAGAGATCTGGAACAAAAAAACCGGGTATCCCTCCGACGATTTCTTCAGGGCGCTGGATCCCCGCATGGAACATCTGACCCAAGAAAAGCTCGGGCAGGTGATTTCTCCCACGGGCACCGCCGCCGGCGGGCTGACCGAAGAAATGGCTGAAAAAACAGGTCTGCTGCCCGGTACCGCGGTTGCCACCGCCATCATCGACGCCCACGTTTTCGTCCCGGCGGTGGGGATCGCCGAAGCCGGAAAAATGCTGGCGATCATGGGCACCTCCACCTGTCACATGCTGCTGGGGACCGAAGAAAAGCAGGTCAAGGGCATGTGCGGCGTGGTGGAAGACGGCATCCTGCCGGGCTTTTTCGGCTACGAAGCAGGGCAAAGCTGCGTGGGCGACCACTTCCAGTGGTTCGTGGAAAACTGCCTGCCTGCCGCCTATGCGGAAGAAGCGAAGGCGCGCGGGATCAACGTGCATAAGCTCCTGCGGGAAAAAGCGGAAAAGCTGCGCCCCGGCGAGAGCGGCCTGCTGGCGCTCGATTGGTGGAACGGCAACCGTTCCTGCCTTGTGGACGTGGACCTTACCGGCATGATGCTGGGGCTGACCCTGCAGACGAAGCCGGAAGAAATCTACCGCGCGCTGATCGAAGCCACCGCCTACGGCACCAGAACGATCATTGAGACCTTCCGGGAATACGGCGTGCCGGTCACGGAGTTCTATGCGGCGGGCGGTATTGCGAAAAAGGATCCCATGACCATGCAGATCTACGCCGATATTCTGAACCTGCCCATCAGGATCGCGGGCAGCGATCAGGGCGGGGCGCTTGGCTCCGCTATTTTCGGCGCCGTGGCGGCCGGCAAAAAGAACGGCGGCTATGACGACGTGTTCGAGGCTGCCGCAAAGCTCGGCAAGGTGCTGGAACTCACCTATGCGCCCAAGCCCGAAAACGCGGCGGTTTACGATAAACTCTTTGCAGAGTATAAAATTTTGCACGACTATTTCGGCCGCGGCGAAAACGACGTGATGAAGCGGCTGAAAAGCATTAAAAAATCATACGAAGCGTAAAGGCGGAACGTCTCATGTTTGAAGAAATAAAACAAAAAGCCTACGAAGCGAATATGATGCTCTACCGCTTCGGGATCGCCCCCTTTACCTGGGGAAACGCATCCGAATGCGACCGAAACGCCGGTGTTTTTGCGATAAAGCCTTCCGGTGTGCCGTATTCGGAACTTACGCCGGATAAAATGGTAATTGTGGATTTCAGCGGTACAAAAGTGGACGGCGACCTGAATCCTTCCTCCGATACGCCCACCCACGCGGCGCTGTTTTCGGCGTTTTCGCAGATCGGCGGCGTGGTGCACACCCATTCGGTAAACGCCGTGAGCTTCGCGCAGGCGGGGCTTCCCATTCCGGCGCTGGGCACCACCCACGCGGATTTCTGCTACGGCCCCGTACCCTGCACGCCGGCGCTTTCAGAAGCGCAGGTGGAGAGCGAATACGAAAAGAACACCGGCCTTGTGATCATAGACTATTTCAAGCGGAACGGGCTGGACGAAAACGCGATCCCCGCGGTGCTGGTGAAATCCCACGGCCCCTTCTGCTGGGGGAAGGACGCCGCCGCCGCCGCGACCAACGGCGCGACGCTGGAGATCGTTGCCGAAATGGCGCTGAAGACGTTGAAGCTGAACGGGGAAGCGCCGCCCATCGACGCGTTTCTCCTGAATAAGCATTATCTGCGTAAGCACGGGAAAAACGCCTATTACGGACAAAAATAACGAAACAGGGCAAAAAACATGACAGAATTTACACACCTGCATATCCATACCGAATACAGCCTGCTCGACGGCGCCTGCCGCATCGACCGGCTGATGGAGCGCTGCGAGGAGCTGGGGATGAAGTCCATCGCCATGACCGACCACGGCGCCATGTACGGCGCGGTGGATTTCAGCCTTGCCTGCAAAAAGCACGGCATCAACGGCATCATCGGCTGCGAGGTCTACGTCGCGCCCCGCACCCGCTTCGATAAGGTCCACGGCATCGACAACGAGCGCTACCATCTGGTGCTGCTCTGCGAAAACGAAACCGGCTACCGGAACCTGATCAAGCTGGTGTCCGCCGCGTGGACCGAGGGCTTTTATACCAAGCCGCGGGTGGATCACGATATCCTCGAAAAATACCACGAGGGGCTTATCTGCCTTTCCGCCTGTCTTGCGGGCGAGATCCCGCAGGCGTTTCTCAAAAACGACTACGAAAAGGCGAAAAGCGTGGCGCTGTGGTATCAGGGCGTGTTCGGGAAAGACAACTACTTTCTGGAGATCCAGGATCACGGGCTGGAGGAGCAGCAGCGCACCAATCCCATGATCATCAAACTTGCCCGGGAGCTGGACATCCCGCTGGTGGCCACGAACGACGCGCACTATATCCGCAAGGAAGACGCGGAGATCCAGAAGATACTCGTCTGCATCGCCACCAAGCACACCATCGAAGAGGATACGGGCATGGGGTTCTCCACCGAGGAGTTCTACGTGAAATCCGGCGACGAGATGGCTGCGCTCTTCCCCGACGCGCCGGACGCGATCGAGAACACAAACAAGATCGCCGCCCGCTGCCATGTGGAGTTCAAGTTCGGCGACACAAAGCTCCCGATCTACGAAATTCCGGGTAATCCCGATCATTTTGAATACTTCAAGGATATGTGCTATAAGGGGCTTGTGCGCCGCTACGGCGAAAACTATCCCCCGGAGTATATGGACCGCCTCAACTATGAATTGGGCGTGATCCATCAGATGGGCTTTATCGACTACTTCCTGATCGTTTGGGATTATATCAACTATGCCCGGTCCGTGGGCATCCCCGTGGGTCCCGGGCGCGGCTCGGGCGCCGGCAGCATCGCCGCCTACACCTGCGGCATCACCGATATCGACCCCATGCGGTATTCTTTGCTGTTCGAGCGGTTTCTGAATCCCGAGCGCGTGAGCATGCCCGACTTTGATATCGACTTCTGCTACAACCGCAGACAGGAGGTGATCGACTACGTGGTGCGGCGTTACGGCGCGGATCACGTGGCGCAGATCGCCACCTTCGGTACGCTGGCCGCCAAGGGCGCTGTGCGCGACGTTGGCAAGGTGCTGGGCATGTCGGTCGCGGAGGTGGCGGCCGTCACCAAGGAGATCCCGCAGGAGCTCGGCATGACGATACAGAAGGCCCTTGATACCAACAGCGAGCTCAAAAAAATGTACGACGGCAACGCGCTCATCAAAAAGGTGATCGACACCTCCATCAAAATCGAGGGCATGCCCCGCAACACCGGTATGCACGCCTGCGGCGTGGTGATCTGCGACAAGCCCGTAGATGAATACGTGCCGCTGTTCAAGAGCGGCGACGCGGTGGTAACGGAGTATTACAAAGGCTGGGTGGAAAAGCTCGGTCTGCTGAAAATGGACTTCCTGGGCCTGAGAACGCTGACCGTGATCACCGACGCCGTGAACATGATCCGCAAGAAAGTGCCGGATTTCGATATCCGGTCCATCGACGTTGACGACCAGAAGGTTTATAAAATGCTCGGCGAAGGCGGCACCTTCGGGGTGTTCCAGTGTGAAAGCGGCGGCATCCGTTCGCTGATGGTCAACATGAAGCCGAAGAACCTTGAGGATATCATCGCCGTGATCGCGCTCTACCGGCCGGGCCCCATGGATTTCATCCCTGCGTATCTGAAAAACCGGCAGGATCCCGAGCATATCAAATATCCGACGCCGCTCTTAAAGCCCATTCTGGGCGTGACCTACGGCACCATCGTGTATCAGGAGCAGGTGATGCAGATCTTCCGGGAGCTTGCGGGATATTCGCTGGGCGCCGCCGATATGGTGCGCCGCGCCGTGGCGAAAAAACAGCCCGAGGTGCTGGCGGAGCAGAAAAAATACTTTCTCTACGGCTCCGACGGGGAAGACGGGGGCTCCAAGTGCGACGGCTGCTTAAAACGCGGCATCAGCGAGGCCGCCGCCAATGAGATCTTCGACAGCATGGCGTCCTTCGCGTCCTACGCTTTCAATAAGTCCCATTCCGCCGCCTATTCGCTGCTGACCTATCAGACGGCATGGCTCAGGTGCTACTATCCGCAGGAATTCATGGCGGCCATGCTCACCAGCGTCCTTGAAAACACCGACAAGGTGGTGGGCTACATCAACGAGTGCCAGACAAACCTCGGCTTCCAGGTGCTGCCGCCAAGCGTCAACGAATCCATGGAGACCTTCACCGTGGTGGGCGATAACGTCCGCTTCGGTCTGCTGGCGATCAAGAATCTCGGCAGCGGCGTGATCCAGACCATCATCCGCGAGCGGGAAGAGAACGGCCCGTTCGACAGCTACTATTCCTTCTGCCGCCGCTGCTACGGCAAGGATTTCAACCGCCGCGCCCTCGAAAACCTGATCCGCTCCGGCGCCTGCGACTGCTTCGGGCTGAACCGGAATCAGATGCTGCAGATGATCGATCCGATTCTGAGCGACCTCGACGCCGACAAGAAAAACCGGATCGAGGGGCAGATCGGCCTCTTCGACATGGGCTCGGCGCTGGCGGACGCGGTGGAGATCACCCCGCCGGACGTGCCAGAAATGCCGGACAAGGAACGGCTTGCCGCGGAAAAAGCCACCACAGGGCTTTATATGTCCGGGCATCCGGTGGCGGAGCATCTGCGCCTGTCGCAGAGCCTCGGCTGCGCGAAAACCAGCGATATCGCGGAATCGTCGCTGACCGACGTGGATTCTCCCTATGCCGACGGTGACAGGGTCCGGATTCTCTGCATCCTTTCCACGGTCCGGAAAAAAATCACGAAGAACAACACGACCATGGCATTTTTAACGGTGGAAGACGTGTATGGATCTCTGGAGTCGCTGGTTTTCCCGAAAACCTTCGATAAATACGGTCCGCTGCTGGCGGAGGACGAGATCGTGCTTCTGACGGCAAAGGTCTCGCTGCGGGACGACGAGGTCCCGAAGCTCCTTTGCGAGGAGGTCGTTCCGCTGGAAGAGATCCCCGACGACGAAGCCCTGCTGAAAGACTATAAACTTCCCGAAAAGACCTTTACCGCCCCGCGCAGCGCTTATATCGCCTTCTCCGACCTGGAGGAGGAAGACGCGCCGCCCCCCTCCGACGCCGAGCTCAACGACGTGCTTTCGGTCGAGGGTTCCGCTGCGTATCAACAGTATAAGCCCGCGCCGCCGGTTCCCCCCGTTCCCGCGCCCGCCGCCGGCCCCGTCCGTCCGCAAAGCGGGCAGACCGCCGTTCCCGCCGCGAAACCGGAGGAAAAACGGTCCGCCGGAAGGCCCGCGCCCGCAGCGCCCGCAAAAATCTTCCTGAAGGTTCCTTCAAAAACCTCCGTCGACTGCGGAAAAGCGAAAAAAATGTGCGCGATCTTTGAGGGCAGCGTGCCGGTGATCCTGTATTACAGCGACAGCAAAAGCTACGATTTCCAGAGCGGGATCCGCATCGAGAACAACGCGAATCTGATCCACGGCCTGAAAAAGCTGCTGGGCGACGCAAACGTTGTGCTCAGATGACGGATAAAACGCGGGTTTATTGTATATTTTTGCCCTACGGCGGCAATTTTGATGAAAAGGAATTGACAACGACAGCGCAAAAAGATATTATATAAAAAAACAAAAATATGCGGGATTGTCCGCAAAAGTGGAGTGTGTTATGAAAACGATTGCAGTGTTAACAAGCGGCGGCGACGCGCCCGGTATGAACGCGGCGGTGCGCGCCGTAGTCAGAACCGGCTGTGAAAACGGCGCCCGGGTGCTGGGTATCCGCAGAGGCTACGCAGGCCTGATGGCGGGGGATATGTACGAGATGAATCTGCGCAGCGTGTCGGATATCATCCATCGCGGCGGCACGATGCTCTATTCCGCCCGCAGTAAGGAATTTACCACCGAAGAGGGGATGCAGAAGGCGATCTCCGTTTGTAAGGAAAACGGCATCGAAGGCATCGTGGTCATCGGCGGCGACGGTTCCTTCCGCGGCGCGCGGGATCTTTCGGTCCGCGGGATCAACTGTGTGGGCGTTCCCGGCACCATCGACAACGACATCACCTGCTGCGACTATACCATCGGCTACGATACCGCACTGAACACCATCATGGATATGGTGGACCGTATCCGTGATACCTGCGAATCCCATGAGCGCTGCAACATTGTTGAGGTCATGGGCAGACGCGCGGGTTATCTTGCGCTGAATGCCGGTATTGCCGTGGGCGCCACGTCCATTCTTCTGCCGGAAATCGACTTTGATATCCAGACGGATATTATGGACCGCATGAGGAGAACGCAGAAAACCGGGAAAAAGCATTTTATCATCGTGGTGGCCGAGGGCGCAACCGAAAAGCTTGTGGAGCAGGGAATCAGCGGGATCTCCGGCCTTGCCAGATTCATTGAGCATAATATCGGCGTTGAAAGCCGCGCCACCGTGCTCGGTCATGTGCAGCGGGGCGGTTCGCCTTCGGTGAAAGACAGAGTGATCGCCAGCCGCATGGGCTCCTACGCGGCGCATCTGCTGCTGGACGGCGTGGGCAACCGCGTGGTCGCCATGCAGAAAGAAGAGATCCTCGATTTCGATATTGTGGAAGCGCTTAATATGACGAAGTCGCTCGACAAGGATATCTACCGCACGGCAATGGAAATTTCCATCTGAGAACGAAGCGGCGGTATATACAATAAAAAAAGCAGGAGGGTTTGTGCATGAAGACAGTATTCTTGACCGGCGGTACCGGTAACATGGGATGGGCTGCGTTTCAGGAGCTCAACCGGCATAAGGACGTAAAAATCAACTTCCTTGCGCGTCCCAGCGAGAAAAACAAGGATCTCTTAAAGCCCTATATGGGCCAGAAGAACGTGGACATCATCTGGGGCGATTTCCTGGATTACGACGCGATCCTCAAGGGCATCACGGGCGCGGATTACGTGCTGCATATCGGCGGCATGGTTTCCCCCGCCGCGGACTATAAGCCTTATTCCACCCGCAAAGTGAACGTAGGCGCCGCAGAGAATATCTGCAAGGCTGTGCTCGCTCAGCCCAACGCCGACGATATCCGCGTGTGCTATATCGGTTCCGTTGCCGAAACCGGCGACCGGAATACGCCCATCCACTGGGGCCGCTGCGGCGATCCCATCAAGATCTCCGTATACGATCACTACGCCATCTCAAAGGTGATGGCGGAGCGCGTATTCGTGGAAAGCGGCATCAAACACTGGGTCGTGATGCGGCAGTCGGGGATTCTCTATCCCGCCATCCTGCACAACATGGAGCCTATCATGTATCACGTGCCGCTCAACGGCATGCTGGAGTGGTGCACGGTGGAAGACGCGGGCCGTCTGATGTGCAATTTCGTTACCGCCGACCTGCCCGAGGAATTCTTCCGCCGCTACTACAATATCGGTTCCGGCAAGGAATACCGCCTGACCAACTATGAGTTCGAGGTGCTGCTGCTGGGCTGCATCGGCCTCGGTTCTCCCAAGGATCTGTTCGATCCCAACTGGTTCACCGTAAAGAATTTCCACGGCCAGTATTATGCCGACGGCGACCTGCTGGAGGAGTATCTTCATTTCCGCGCCAACACGCCGGTGAAGGAATATTTCGATAATCTGGCAAAGCAGGTGGAATTCTATTACCGGATCCCGAAGCTCCTGCCTTTTAAGAAGCCCATCGCGGCGGCGGCGAAGCCCTTTATGAAGAAGATCGCCCAGACGCCCAAATGGGGCACGCTCGATTGGGTGAAAACCAAGGATCCCGTCCGGATGTCCGCCTACTTCGGTTCCTATGAAGACTATCTGAAGATCCCCTCCAAATGGGAGGATTTCGTGCTCGAAAGCCCCGACAAGAGCAACGAAGCCGCAAAGAAATATCTGCTGGATCACGGCTACGATGAGAACAAACCCATCTCGGAGCTGGATATCGACGATATGAAGCAGGCTGCGGAATTCCGCGGCGGCGAGTGCCTGAGCGAGACCATGGAAAAGGGCGATCTTACCACAAAGCTGCGCTGGAAGTGCGGCTGCTGCGGCGCCGAGTTCGAGGCGAGCCCCAACCTGATCCTGCTGGGCGGCCACTGGTGCCCCGAGTGCTATCTGCCCGAAAAGACCTGGAATTACGACGAGATCGCCAAAACCAATCCTTTCTTCGCGCAGGTGTGGTATACCAACCATAAAAAGGACGAACACAACGTCTATCAGTTCGACGATATCTTTGCCGGTTGGGAAGCGAAAAAATAAGGTAGAATAACAGTATAAAGCAACCGGGAGCCAAAACGGTTCCCGGTCTGTTTTTGGTCAAATCACTCTGTTGTTTTTTCAGTGGTCTTTCTTACCAGCTTTTTCAATCTGGAATAAAGGATTGGCTTCCCGTTTGGCAATACCACCGAATAATCGTCACATTTACCGATGATGCTTGTCGGCATGGGCAGCAATGTATCGATCACATCCAAAAAAGTCTCCGTTTGTTCATACATCAGATCGATGTCAAATTTATCCATTTCGTGGTTCGGGCTGATCACTGTCAGACAGTCGGGGGCGGTCACGAGCGAGATCTCCGGGATCCCGCAGTTAAAGGGCGGCTGGCCTTCGCCGAAGTGTAAAAAATTATGCCCACGCAGCGTGATGGTATTCACTTTTTCCCGCTTTGTCAGCGCGGCATAATAAACTGTGTCCAGCGTGTTGTTCCCGGTGTAAACCAGCTCTGTTTCAATGTCACCCACCTGCCTGTATTCACCGTCCACGTCCTTAAAACGTTTGCAGCCTAAATGCTCAATGGAAACACAGGCCACAGCCTTCAGATGCCCCCTTTTGCCGTCCCAGAGATCCGGGTGCGCCGCAAGCCATTTGGAGGTTGCCTGCACGCCGCCGCCAGCCTGCGATTTAAAACTCGGCAAACGGAAATGTCCGGTGGCAAAAAGGAAAATCAGCGTCCGATCCAGCGGTTTGTCCTTATAATATTTCAGAAGAGAAAGCATAGCTATGGGGCCGTTTTCCTCAATGCAGTTGGTCCCGTCGGTGTGGGAATTCACCAAAATGGCCTCGGATCTGTTTTTCCCGGGCAAGATCACATAAAAGGATTCCGTTCGAGCGTTCTCTTCCTTGTTTGCCGTCAGCTTCAGCGTGACCTCCGCGCCTTGTTTTTCCGCCGCCATCAGCTTGTCGCCGGTGGAGCTGTTTACCCAAACGGCAGGGATCCCCTGATACTTCAGAATAAAGGGCAGATACTGTCCCTCCACCATGGCGTCGCTCATTTTGCGCCAGATGCAGATCACCGCCCTGCAGCCCGCCAGCTTTGCGGTTTGCAGAAACGGGAAATTCACAAATGCGGTGGCAACCGGGCCGTTGTATTCTTCCGGGATGGACGCCGTTTCCGGTTGTTTGTTGCGGATGTGAAAGGCAAGTGTGCTGGGCAAAAAATCCAATTCGTCAACATTCACCACCGCGATCTTATCTTTCGCGCCCAAAAAGCCCACATGCTTTTCGTTTACATGGATCAGCGGCGCCCGCAGCCCCTCCTCCGGTGTTTCTCCGGAATAGGGGAAAACAGAAGAGATCGGTAATGCGGCGTCGCCTTCCTCCGTGTGCAGCGCCAGGCTTGCTTCCCGCATTTCCCAGCGGTTGAAAAAATAGGGGTCGGTATAGGTTTCCAGACCCATCTCATGGATCTCCCGCTTTAATTCGCCGATAAAGCGGTTATGTGCCGCGCTGCCGGTCAAACGGACCCCGCAGGCGTTCATGGATTCAATTGCTTTGCCCATTTCTTCTTTTGCTGTAACGGTGTTTATTTTTTCTATCATTGACAGTTCTCCTTTATTATTGTGCTTTTTTTGTTAAAAGAGATTACAGCGCGTAGGGAATGCTTTTTCGGTTCAGGTAAAAGTTTGCGTGGGTCACGCCTCTTGAAAGCAAAAGTGCTTTTCCCGTTTCAAGACCTGCCGCGATCATTTCGGGCGTGTGGGCGTCTGAGCCCAACGAGAACCGCGTCCCTCCAAGCGACAAATATAAATCGATCACAGCGCTGTTCGGGCAAAGTCCGCCCGCTGTGTCCGCGCTTTGTGTGTTCAGTTCAAGCGTTTTGCCCATGGCAATTGTCTTTTGCAGTATTTCTGTGATCTGGGGCAGATAATCCGCTTCCCGCACCTGCTTGTGATATTTCCCGCAGATATAGCGCAGGGGAACGGTCAGGTGGCTTACCACGTCAAAATCAAAGTCTTCCATGGTCTGCA